>JAOUGF010000259.1 GCA_029857925.1 Gammaproteobacteria bacterium | reverse complement strand
AGACTAGTACGTGTAATAGGACGGAAAAAATGAATAGTGTCATGACCCCGGCGATCGGCCTGATGAATCGACTGAAGTATCCGTATAAATTCGGATTGGTCAGTTTGGTCTTTATGATCCCCATCGTAGTTTTACAGTATTTGCTGATCACGGACATCAATGTCGGTCTGGAGGTCGCGCGTAACGAACAGGCGGGCATCGAATATTTGAAACCCTTGCGCGCTTTAATGGCCGATGGGCAAAAGCATCGCGGCGCGACGGCGGGTTGGTTGGGCGGGGACCAGGCCTTTGCGAGCAAAATGACGGACCTGCAAGGCGCAATCGGTAAAGAGTTCGCGGCCGGGGATGAGGTGGATAAGCAATTGGGCCAATTGCTCAAAATGAGCGCCACGTGGAAAGAGCTGAAAGACAAATGGCAGGCGATCAAAGGCAAGGTCAACGAATTCAAACCCAAAGAAAGTTATGACCACCACACCGAATATATCACATTGATTAAGGCCGCGATGGTGCAGGTGGCGGACAATTCCGGTTTGACGTTAGACCCCGAGGCGGATTCTTTTTATGTGCAAGACGCGGTGGTCGCGCGGCTGCCGCAATTGGCGGAAAGCCTGGGCCAAGTACGCGCATTGGGTGCGGGTGTCGCCGCGCGCGACAGCGCCACGGGTGAGGAACGGGCACAAATCGCCGTCATCGAAAACGCGTTCGAGGAGGCGATGAATGCGGTGCAACACGGCCTGACGGTCGCGGGCGAAGCCAACGACGCATTGCGTAAAAAGATCGACGCGCCGTTACGCGAGACGCATCGCCAGGTCGAGGAATTCGGCCAATTTTTAACCAATGAGATCGTGACCAAGAAAGACATTAAACTCGATTCCGCCGATTATTTTAGTCGCGCGACCAAGGTCATCGACAGCGTGTATGGCTTGTACGATCTGTTATATCCCGAATTGCAGTCGTTGTTGCAAGCGCGGATCGCGCGCCTGAGTTGGAAACGCACGTCGATGTTTTCATTTGTCGCGGTGGTGGTGGGGGTGGTGTTTTATCTATATCTCGGCTTTTATCTCGCGGTGATCAACACCGTGCGAAGCTTGGACGACGCCAGTCGCAAAATGGCGGCCGGGGATTTGTCGATACATGCCTCTGATATCGCGCATGATGAATTGGGTAACGCTGCGCGCGGCTTTAATGCGATGGTCGAAAAACTCCATAGTGTGGTCGCGCAGGTGAAGGAGGCCGCCGTGGGGCTGTCTAATGCCTCTGAGCAGGTGTCGGCGACGGCCCAGTCGTTGAGCCAATCGTCCAGCGAACAGGCCGCAGGGGTACAAGAGACCTCGGCGTCGGTGGAACAGATGTCCGCCTCGGTCACGCAAAACGCCGAAAACGCGAAGGTCACCGACGGCATGGCGAACAAGGCCGCCAAAGAGGCCGGCGAGGGTGGGGAGTCGGTCAAACAAACGGTGGTTGCGATGAAGCAAATCGCCGACAAGATTTCTATTATTGATGACATCGCCTACCAAACCAATTTATTGGCATTGAACGCGGCGATTGAGGCCGCACGCGCAGGTGAACACGGCAAGGGCTTTGCGGTGGTCGCCGCCGAGGTGCGTAAATTGGCCGAACGCTCGCAAGTCGCCGCGCAAGAGATCGGTCAGGTGGCCTCTAGCAGCGTTGGCTTGGCGGAACAGGCGGGCAAATTGTTAGAACAAATGGTACCGTCGATACAGAAAACGTCGGATCTGGTGCAAGAAATCGCCGCCGCATCTGAAGAACAATCCAAGGGCGTAGGTCAGATCACCAATGCGATGGAACAACTCAATCAAACCACGCAGCAAAACGCGTCCGCGTCAGAAGAGTTGGCCGCCACTGCCGAGGAGATGAGCGGCCAGGCGGGGCAATTACAAAATTTGATGGCGATGTTCAAATTGCGCAGCGCGCAACACTAGCAATTCGCGAATATCGTTTAATGTGTATTTGTAAATATAACACAAAAATTAACGGAACGAAGCTGGCAATGCGCAGTCTACCGCTGCGCGGCAGCCCCAGAATATAAGCCGTTTTTTTACCCTTTTGACGAAACCTCGCCGCGTTTTCGCGATAGTTGCCAATACGTTATGTATTCTGCACGCGATAGGTATCGCGTGTAGGCGTGCTCGCTTGTGCACCCTGCAATTGAGGTAAAATTCCTATGTTTTATTTTGTTGCGCAAGTTGTCGCTAATATCATACCTCACCGAACATTAAGGGTAGAAACAAATGAAGCTACGGCGTTTCAATAACATCTATCGCTACACGTACATTTTAGTATTAATGACGAGTTGGCACATCCCTACTCTGGCCGATGAAGAATCCGAAGTCTCCGGTGACAGACCTGATTTTACGGAGGCAACGTCCACGGTGCCTGCAGGCAAGTTGCAACTGGAAAGTGGTTATACGTTGGCCTCCAGCAAACAAAGCGGAAGCACGGCGCGCGCGCATAATTACCCAGAGGTGTTGTTGCGATACGGTGTTACAGAGGCGTTGGAAATGCGCCTCGTGACGGGCGATTTAATCAATTATCGTAGCGCGGGCGGCAACGCGACGGAGCGTTCGGATGCCGCGCTCGGCACTAAATTCAAATTATATAAAGACGCGGCGTCACCCTGGAAACTGAGCATGCTCGCCGCGCTGTCCTTACCCTCCGGCAGCAAAAACGAGACCACAGACGGTTATGATCCCGAGGTGAAGCTGGCGTGGAGTCGTGAGCTGCCGAGTGACATCGATGTCAGCGGCAATCTGGTGTGGGCTATGCCGACCGCCGCAGGCAAGCGCCACACCGAATACGGCGTATCGTTGAGTGTAGGCTTTGAATTTGTCGAACGCACAGGTTTGTTCGTGGAGGTGTACAGCATAGACGCCGGTGCGGCCTACGGCGGTCGCGCCGACACGTTTAATTTTGGAACGGTCTACAAAATATTACCGAATTTTCTGGTGGACGCGCGCTATGGCCTGGACCTGAAAAAGACCACCGATGAGCAATTTTTCGGCGTCGGATTTGTGTATCAGTTTGGCCATAAATAACGTGTAAGGGTTGGCCATGCGATTGACAATCAAGGGAAAACTCATACTTAACGCCGTCGCGGCGACGTTAGCCTGTGTGGGGCTGATCGCGATTGCGGCGTTCAGTTTGATGCGCCTGACGGCGTTGCAAGACACCGGCGCGCAACGCGCCGCCGACAGCATGGCGGGTTTTGACGCGGCCTATATTGGCGCGACGATGTATCAGGTGATCGCCGATTCTGTCATCAATCGCGACCTTGCGGCGAGCCAAAAAGATTGGGCGGAGATTAAACATCAAAGTCTGGAAAAACTACAAAAAATTGCGCAACTCGCAGACACCGAAGACGAAAAGCGTTGGGCTCGCAACGGCCAACAGGCGTTGGATTCCTTGATAAAACTCTATGAACAAAAAATGTGGCCGTTGTTGCAGGCAGGCACCGATTTGAGTGCGAAGTCGGTTCGGCAGGTGGACGGTGAGTTGGATGCGCAGGCGGAAATTATTGCGAAAGAGATGGGGGAATTCGCGCAATCGATGCAGGCCGAGGCGAAAGAGGCGGACGCCGAATTCGATGAGACTGGGCGCAACACACTGGTCACTGCCGTTAGCTTCGGTGCGGCGATTACCGCCTTGCTATTGGCGCTGACGGCATGGATATGGGTCAGTGTCACGCGTCCGTTGACCGTCGCGTTAAACATTGCGAATCAACTTGCGGACGGCGATTTCACCCCTGAAATAGAGGCTACGTCGCATGACGAGGCGGGCAAATTGCTGGCGGCGATGAAAAATATGGTGCAGCGTTTGGCGTCAACGATTTCCGAGGTCAGGAACTCCGCCAGCCAATTGAATGTGGCGGCCGAACAAGTGTCCGCCACCGCGCAATCGTTAAGCCTCTCGTCCAGCGAACAGGCCGCGGGTGTCGAAGAGACGTCGGCCTCGGTGGAACAGATGTCGGCGTCGATCGCGCAAAACGCCGAGAACGCGAAGGCCACCGACGGCATGGCCATGCAGTCGGCAAAAGAGGCGACGGAAGGCGGTGTGGTGGTCAAGAAAACCGTCAGCGCGATGAAACAAATCGCCGAGCGTATCACCATCATCGACGACATCGCATATCAGACCAATTTGCTGGCGTTGAATGCCGCGATCGAGGCGGCGCGTGCGGGTGAACACGGCAAGGGCTTCGCGGTGGTCGCCGCCGAGGTGCGCAAACTGGCGGAGCGTTCACAAGTCGCCGCGCAG
>JAOUGF010000258.1 GCA_029857925.1 Gammaproteobacteria bacterium | reverse complement strand
TAACGATCACCCAAGTGTTCTAATGCTTCGCATAGCAATATCAACGCCTCACGTTCGGCGATGTTGATCCAGCCTTGCGTAGAGCCGCTCATGTCGACCATAAAACACACGGCGATGTTGCGGTCGGCGCGGTGCATGCGCGTAAATAACCGATCGCTCATTTCTTGGCCCGCATGTTGATCGGCCAAGGCCTCGACCAGCGCGTCGATGTCCACGTCTTCACCGTCGAGTTGGCGTTTTAGGCGTCGATTTTCATCGCGCATCGCCTCAAACGTGCGGCGCAGGTGACGCAATTGCGTCGCGTATTTTTCGAGCGTCTTTGCGTAAAAACCGTAGTCAACACCCGAGACGGTCTTTTCCCTGACCGCGCACCAATTCTTGCGATAATTTTGTCGTCGATAATCCCATTCGTTATATAAAAAAGCGCCTTCCTCGTGGTAGGTGCCCGACCACACGTCATCGGCATTGGGTTCTTCATCGCGCAACAGTTTGGGATCATAGTCACCAGGCCCAGCGGGGACGAGGTATTCCGGCGGGATTTCGCCGAAATCCAACATGATGGACGTCAATAGTTGCTTCACGCCCTCCGGTGGGGCGACGGGCTGGTCATCTAACATCAATTCTAAACGCATACCTTCAGGCGTCGTGGGATCGGCGGCTTCGCGTAGATCAAACTGCGGTGGCGACGGGGCAGCGGGTTCCGGTTTGTGAGTTTGCTCGTTTAATAGATCATTCAACGCGACCTTGAGTCGCGCCTTTTCACGTTCGACGCGCGTGGCGCGGGTTTGCAACACGTCGTGTGGTCGTAGTTCGCCCTGATAGCAGCGCGGAACGGGCGGCGTGATTTTTTTAATATGGGTGTGCGCCAGCATCAAACTTTGTTCTGCCGTGGCGGATGCGTGTTGCAACGGCGCGATGATATCCTGCCAATGTGCAGATTCAATTGCCGTGGTATGTTGTGTGTGGATACGTTGCATGTCACGATAAAGCCCTGGCAATTCACGACGAATGCAGGCTTCTAGACGTATGGTTTCAAGGGCGTGAAATAGCGCGAGAAAATGTTGCGGGTTGTCGTATTGCGCCATCACGTCGTGCAATGGGATACGCAACGTGCCAAAGCGCGTCTGTGCCCATTGCAGCGCCGCCATTGATTTTAATACACTGAAATTGTCATCTGCGCGCGGAAACATCGCGATAAACGCAGGCAGAAAAACCGTCTCACTGTCCGTATACGGTGCATCGCCTTCGCTGACCTTCAGTTGCCGCCCGGAGAGGCCGTGCAGAAAATGCAACAACACGCCGCGTTGCTCCGTCAAAACAACACCCGCAGTACGTTCGTGCGCAAAGTGTAAAAATTGATCGACATTGTGAATGATCTTCATCGCCGGGAACAGTCCCTCGATGTCGTAGGTGTCCATCGCATGGATCAACCATGCCTCTAACACATGTTTATCCATGCGCGCGATCAACTCCGCACCGCGTTGCGCAAATTGGTGGCTGATTTCCAAGTGGGTGCTGGCGACGCGTTCGACCCAGGTCAAATAAAATTCTTGATCGGCGCGTGACAATGGTAAGACCGTTTTCGCCAACTCGTCGGTGTGGTAAAACGTAAATTCCACCTGCAACGAGATGTCGAGGCGTTGCACGATGTCCGCGAGGCTCATTGCGGAATGTTTAGACATTCTAGAATATCGACGACGATAATTCGTTGACGGCCGCCAACATCTCCGGTTCGTCGGTGAGTGCTTGTGTGACGGCACTACGACATGCCTGCACGGGGTCTATGCCGATCGCGATCAATTTTCCGGCGTGCACCAGCAAGCGCGTGCTCGCCCCTTCATCCAATCCGTTGCCTTTGAGGTTGCGCGTCATCGCAGCGAATTTCACCAATTGGGTGGCGATACTGGCGTCTACACGCGCCTCGCGCGCGACGATGCCGGCCTCTAATGCAGCCTCGGGATAATCGAATTCCAATGCGACAAAGCGCTGACGTGTGCTTTGTTTTAAGTCTTTCAGCACACTTTGATAACCCGGGTTGTACGACAACGCCAAACAAAACTCCGCTGGCGCCTCCAATAATTGGCCAAGTTTTTCCATCGGTAGTACACGTCGATCGTCGGCCAACGGGTGTATCACCACCGTGGTATCCTTGCGCGCCTCAACCACCTCGTCGAGATAACAAATCGCGCCGCTGCGCACGGCGCGCGCGAGCGGGCCGTCTACCCACACCGTTTCACCGCCACGTACCAAAAAACGTCCGACCAAATCCGACGCGGTGAGGTCATCGTGACAAGATACCGTTATCAGCGGTTTTTTAAGGCGCCACGCCATGTGTTCCATAAAGCGTGTTTTTCCACAGCCCGTGGGGCCTTTCAATAAGATCGGTAAGTTCTGTTTGTAGGCGGCCTCGAATATTGCGATTTCCTGCCCTATGGCCTGGTAATAGGGTTCTGTGGTGATGAAATTCTCTTCCGGTTTGAGGACGCGGGGTGGCATGCATAGATCCTGCGCTGATGGGTAGGCTGAGATTAGCGATTTTTTGGTGTGAGGGCAAGCGTTTGCATGCAGATATCCGTTGTTTTATATGGGGAACCTCTGAAATTTTATCAGGGGATGCAGCGCTAGGCGGAAAGGGGCGAAAAAGCGCAGTTTACACGTTGCCTCAAAGGGCTGACATATCTGAGCATTTTTCGACCCTTTTCAACGACGCGATGCGCCGCTCAGCGAATTTTTAGAGGTTCCCTATGGTTAATGGACGCCAGGGCGCGTGTGATAAAACGAGTTCGATTTCGTGATTTTTTTGTGACAGCCGTTTGCCACACTTAACAAACACGGAGACGCAAACCCTCTCACGTGGATTGTAACGACCATCAAACCTCATGGAGTGTATATGAAAAAACCGGTAATTTCAGTCTTGGCATGGGCAGTATTCGCAAGTGTCGGCGGCGTCGCACATGCCGACGATGATGGCATGCTGACCTATGCGGTAACGGTGACCAATATCACGCGCGGCCAAATAATCGCGCCGCCCGCGGTCATCGCCCACAATGCAGACTATAAAATATTTATGCTCGGAAAATCCGCCAGTTACGAACTCTCACAACTCGCAGAGGCCGGTAACAGCGGAGCGGTGACCAATGCCGCGTCGGGCATGGCGTCAGTATACAGCACGGCATTGGGCAGTGGCGGTATCCTGCCCGGCGCTTCGCAAACCATCGAGATTCAAACCACCACGCGCCTTGCCGACATCTCGGTCGCCGCGATGCTGGCCACTACCAATGATGGTTTCATGGCTGTAAGCGGCGCGCGCGCGCCAATGCGCGGCGGTTTGGTGGTTGAGGCCATCGGCTATGACGCAGGCAGTGAGGCAAATTCCGATGATTGCAGCTATATTCCAGGCCCGCCCTGTGGTGATACACGCCACAACACGGCTACACCGGAAGGTTATGTACACGTACACGCCGGTTTTCACGTGGGCGGCAGTGGTTTGAACCCGATGCAACACGATTGGCGCAATCCTGTGGCACAGGTTGAGATTAAGCGCATTAATTGATGAATCCGTGTAGTGTAAGAGAAAGACAATAGAATTTGATGGCTACTTTTTACGCGGGGGGACCCTATGGTCACCCCGACGTGTTTATAATAGGGGAACCTCTAAAAATTCACTGAAGCCGCGCTGGCAGTGTTGCAAACGGACGCAACATGCGGGGCTGTGTAACGGCAGATTATGTGTAAACTCGGTTTTTTGTCCGTTTGCGCCTTGCCGTCGCTGGCTTGATTGAATTTTTAGAGGTTCCACTATCAGTGAATTTAATTAATAACGTGGAGATGCGCGAGATGTCGCGTCGAATTTTAGTGATAGAAGATAACAAGGATTTGGGCGAGTTGCTCAAACTGCACTTGAGTGATGCCGGATATAGGGTAGAAATATCGACCGATGGGCGCGCAGGTTTGAACGCTGCCTTGAAATCGGCGCACGAGCTGATTGTATTGGACATTATGCTACCGGGCGTGGATGGCCTGGAGATTTGTAGAAAATTGCGTAGCGCGGGATTGTATGTGCCAATCCTGATGTTGACGTCGAAATCGTCTGAAATTGATCGCGTTGTCGGTTTGGAAATGGGCGCGGACGATTATTTATCCAAACCGTTTAGCATTCCAGAGTTGTTGGCACGTGTGAAGGCGATTTTGCGGCGCATCGACAATATTCAGGCCGCGAAAGATAGTAACGTACAGGAAATCATCACTGCCGGTGATTTAATCATCGACTTTGCGCGGCGCAGCGTATTTCGTGACGGCAAGGGAATCGAGCTG
>JAOUGF010000257.1 GCA_029857925.1 Gammaproteobacteria bacterium | reverse complement strand
GATCGAACCGGGCGTAGAAGGTTTGGTTCACGTCTCAGAAATGGATTGGACCAACAAGAACATCCATCCCACCAAGGTTGTACAAGTGGGGGATGAGACCGAAGTTATGGTATTGGATATCGATGGTGAACGCCGTCGTATTTCCTTGGGTATCAAGCAATGCCAAGCCAATCCGTGGGAAGAATTTGGCCAACAACACAATAAGGGCGACAAGATCGTCGGTAAGATCAAGTCTATTACTGATTTTGGCATATTCATTGGATTAGATGGCGGTATCGACGGTTTGGTGCATTTGTCGGATATCTCTTGGAACGAAACCGGCGAAGAGGCCATCCGCAAATACAAGAAAGGTGATGAAGTCGATACGACCATATTGGTCATCGATCCTGAGCGTGAACGTATATCGCTGGGCATCAAGCAATTAGAGAAAGACCCGTTCGCCCACTTTATGGCCGAGCACGAAAAGGGCGGCATCGTGAAGGGCGTAGTGCGCACGGTGGATGCTAAGGGCGCGGTAGTCGATTTGGGTGATGGCGTTGAGGGTTATTTAAAGGCCTCCGAAATCTCCCGTGATCGTGTGGAAGATGCCCGCTTGGCGATCAAAGAAGGGGCTGCGGTCGAGGCTAAGTTTGTTGGCGTAGATCGTAAAAATCGTGTTATAAATCTGTCAGTTAAGGCTAAAGATTCTCAGGAAGAGGCCGAAGCAATACACGACTACAGTAGCCGTGGTCAAGGGCCTGCGACGACGACGTTGGGTGACCTGCTCAAACAGAAGATGGAGAGCAAGGCCGAATAAACCCACGTTACCCGCACTCAGGGGCGCCGCAGGAGACTGTCGGCGCCTTTTTTTTGTGTTGCAAGCCTAGCCCGCTAACTGTATGATTTGAGTACATGTTTTGACATTGTAAACACTTTAATTGGGATAGTCATAGGTGAAGCGATGAATAAGGAAACACTGCTGCACGAGCAATCTATCACCAAGTCTGAACTCATTGACTTGTTGTCGCGCAAGCAAACAGTATTGGCCTTTCGCGATGTTGAGTTGGCGGTGAAAACCATGCTAGAACAAATGACCCAAGCGCTCGCGGCGGGGGAACGCATAGAAATTCGTGGTTTTGGCAGCTTTTCTCTGCATTTTCGTCCGCCACGTGTGGGACGCAATCCGAAAACCGGTGACTCCGTCGAGCTGGCCGGTAAACACGTACCGCATTTTAAACCAGGGAAAGAAATGCGTGAAAAGGTGAACGATTCTATTAATCCCGATCGTAAGGCAAGCAACGCCGCGTAGACTTTGGAACAGCGGTTGGCCGCTCGCTGGGGTGTTGAGGTATAGCGCACACCCAGCGGCATTCGCACACACAATTGCTGATACTAGCAGCCTATCGGGCTTAAGCAATCGTTGCGATAAAATGCCCCTAGAGGCAGGTTTTTCGGTTGATTGACGCGAATTACCCTCGCTATTGAACAAAAAGGATCAAAAAAAATGACCAATTTCGCAGTGGATCAGCCCTAAGTCCGACGGGCTGCTAGTTTTTGCTGCACCGTAGATACAAAAGCCCACGCCTATGTGGGTTTTTTGTGGACGTAAAATAATCGGGTGTATGCCCTGCTGACCTGTTGCGCATTTGCTGACCGTGAGTGCCCATCTCAGTCAAGTGCACATCCTTCACATATAGGATTTTTTTCTGAAACGCTAAGTTTTGACGTGAATTCGTTTTCTTCTAACAATTTAGGTTTATAATTAGTTTGATTTCGTTATGCGAATTGTCAGGGGTGAGGGGCACGTGAAAACACTGATTACGCTTATGTTGTTACTGACGGTGATTGCGGTGCTTGCGTTTTCAGTCGTCAATTCACATAACATACAAATCAATTATTATGCCGGCAGCATGCAACTGCCGCTGGCGTTGCTACTGGTGATTACGTTGACACTCGGATTTGTGTTGGGTATTGCCGCCATGTCGTTGCGGCTATTGCACGGGCAGTGGGAGATAAGCAAGTTGCGCAAACAAATTAAGCAATTGGAGTCTATTTCGATTGCCGCGTCCAAAGCGGAAGTGCCACTGCAAAGGGTGTAGACCATGTTTGATCAACTAGGATGGTTGTTGGTGCCCGTGGTAGCCGCCTCAGGCTGGTGGTGGGCGCGCCGCAATTTACCTGCCGCCAGAGATAGCGGCGTAGGCTGGGACGCCCGTTACTTTGAAGGCCTCAATTATCTACTCAACGAAGAACAAGACAAGGCCGTTGAGGTATTTATAAAAATGTTAGAAGTGAATCGAGATACGGTTGAAATCCATCTGGCATTGGGACACTTATTTCGGCGGCGTGGTGAGGTCGATCGTGCGATTCGCTTGCACCAAAATCTCGCTGCACGGCCCTATTTAAATGCACCCCAACGCGATCACGCGACGTTTGAATTGGCGCAAGATTATCTCAGCGCGGGCCTGCTCGATCATGCCGAGAAATTATTTTTAGAATTAAAAAATTCGCGCTACTGTTCCGCACAGGCCTTGGGTTGCTTGGTAGACGTCTATGAACGCGAGCGCGAATGGAGCGCCGCCATCACCTTCGCGCGCCAATGGGAACGCGCCAGTGGTGAGCGCAGGCGTGTGTTGATTGCTCAACATCTATGCGAATTGGCATGTGAAGCGCGCGCCAGCGGCAATATCGACGAAGCATTACGCTATGCCCGCCAGGCCTTGCGCGAAAATAAAATTTCTGTTCGCGCGAGTCTGCTGTTGGGCGAATTGGAAACGTCACGTGGCGAGCACGACCGCGCGGTGAAGGCCTATTTACGTATCGAGAAACAAAATTCGGGATTTATTGGCGAGGCCATTGAGCCCTTGGTGGCGTGTTGGACCGCGTTAAACGATGAAGAACGTGCCCATCGTTATCTGATGCACCTTTACGAGCGCTATGGGAGTTATCAAGCGCTGTTGGCTATCACTCGGTTTTTTGAACAGCGCCATGGCGAGGCGCAGGTGCGTCAAATGTTGGTCGAGCGTTTGCGCGCGCAACCCTCGGTGATGGGGATGCAACGATTGGTGGAGTTGCTGATGCGCCATGAAAACGTCGTCAATGAAGATTTGTCACTGGTGAAACAGCTGCTTGAACGGTTAGCGGAAGAGTCCATTACTTATGTTTGCAGCCATTGTGGGTTTGGGGGCAAGATGTTGTTTTGGCAGTGCCCGGGATGCCGTCAGTGGGACAGTGTACAACCACGGTGGGCGTTTCAAACTGCAAAAGGGGTATAGTACAGTGGTAGAGCGTACGGTTGCCAAAGGACCACGCGTTGTCGTCGCGTTGGATTTTGATAACGCAGATCAAGCCCGTGCATTTGCGCGGCGTGTACGTCCGGAACTGTGTCGGCTAAAGGTTGGCAAGGAACTCTTTACGCGCGCTGGACCGCGCGTAGTGCAAGAGTTGATGGGCGCCGGATACGATATATTTTTAGATCTAAAATTCCATGATATTCCAACCACGGTCGCGCGGGCCTGTCGCGCGGCGGCGGATATGGGTGTGTGGATGGTGAATGTGCATGCCAGTGGTGGAGGCGCGATGTTACGCGCCGCGCGTGACGCGGTTGAGGGTGTTGCAAAGCCGCCCTTGTTGATTGCAGTTACACTTTTAACAAGCCTGTCACTAGACGACCTGCGTGAACTTGGCTATGCGGGAAGCATAGAAAGCAACGTGCAACGTTTGGCGATTTTGGCGCGTGAAGCCGGTCTTGATGGCGTCGTATGTTCGGCCCATGAGGCGGCAATGTTGCAGACATTGTGGGGTACTCCGGCGTGCCTGGTAACACCAGGGATACGCCCCGCAGGTAGCGCATTGAACGATCAGTCTCGCGTAATGACACCACACGAAGCCCTAAAGGCGGGTGCAAGCTATCTGGTTATCGGCAGGCCGATCACAGGTGCGGTAGATCCGCTGGCTGTGTTGGCGTCTATCAATAGTGACATTGCCGCGTTGTGAACCTTGTGTCACGCCTAAAAGTATCACTGCGCAATCCTGCCACTTGTATACGCATGGGTTTTATAAAGTCTTGCTAGTGCACTGGCGCGGAATTCTACTCCTGTATTTACTCTGCTTTTTAGCCAGCACAGCGCGTGCGCAGCCGTTTGTCCCATCACAGGCGTCTTGGGCGGATACACAACACCTGGTTATTAGTTACGACCCCTTGCGCCTACCAAAAAAAGAGGCGACGGGTCTTTTAGGCACCGCATACCTATTACCGGTCGCGCCCAACGCTTACTTAGGGTTGGGCGTCTATAGCGCCGTCGCGGGGCGCCGAGGGGGTTTTTTTACCGGGGGCTTTGAAGGGGCATTGCA
>JAOUGF010000004.1 GCA_029857925.1 Gammaproteobacteria bacterium | reverse complement strand
ACGTGGTTAGAAATAGTTATCCAAGACACCGGGTGTGGAATCGCCAGCCAATATTTGTCGACGATTTTTGATCAGTTCTCGCAATTCGGAAAGGCTGGCGCGCGCGGCATCGGTGGCACCGGACTTGGACTTTCGACAGCGAAAAGGTTAACCGAATTGATGGGTGGCACGTTGTCGGTGCAATCAGAAGTTCAGCGTGGCAGTATATTTACATTCCAAATCCCGGTCATTACTGACATGGTGAAACCGGAATACACGGCGCCACCGCGCGCAAAGCGACAGGTGATTACCTGTATCGGTGACGCGGTATTGCGTAAAAATTTAAGCTGGTATTTGGATATGCAAGGGTTCGGTGTGGATGAAAAAGAAAAAAAGGCGGATGTGCTTTTGGTGTCTGTCCACGAAGGCACCGCACAGGAAATCGCCACTATTAAATATTTCGCGCAACAGTATCCCAATATCAATATGGTGCTGCTCTGCCATCCCCGGCAGGCGGTACCCGCGCAAAAACTTTTGGAAGATCACCCCGGTTCAGTATTGTTAAGCCCATACAACGGATTGACATTGGTCGAACAATTGGACGCAAAAAAGGCGGAGTTAAAACCTGCGGCCAGGGTGGATCAACCGTTACGTGTGTTAGTGGTGGAGGATAATCCCGTCAATCAGCGAGTGTTAATGGCGATGCTGAATCGGTTGGGGTTGCAGCATGATCTCGCGCAAAACGGCGCCGAGGCGGTACAGAAGATTCGTACTACTCAATATGATTTGGTATTAATGGATTGTTTGATGCCGGTCATAGACGGCTATGAGGCGACGCGGCAAATTCGCTCCATGAACGATATTCGGCGCGACGTGCCCATCATAGCGGTGACCGCGAATGCATTAGAAGGGGATAGGGACAAGTGCTTGAACGTAGGTATGAATGATTATCTACCCAAGCCGGTCAATTTAGAAATGTTGCGCGGGGCGTTGCAGCGTTGGATGACTTTGCCCGCAGATAAAGACGATATATTGAACAAGTTGGCAGGGCAGAAAGGTTGATATCTTGAATTAGAGGCGCCCTTTGCTGTTTTTCGGATGTAATGCGGTTGATGTCCATTTTTAACATATTTAAGCCCACTTTTTTATCATTTTTTGCGTGTAAAATTCTTGTCGTCAACGCTAAAGTGTGACGTAGTTCACAGAGGGCGCGGCGCCGCCGGGCCGTTAACCTGACGTCCCTGTTCCCTCGCATCGCGGAGGCATTTATGCCATCACCTATTAATACCAATACCCCGTCATTGTTTTCGCAACGTATACTCAATACGACGGACGAAGGTATGCGCACCACGATGCAGCGACTCTCCTCCGCAAAGCGTGTGAATAGCGCCCGTGATGACGCAGCCGGGCTGGCGATCATTGAGCGTATGTCGGCGCAGTTGTTAGGTACAAACGCGGGGATGCGCAACGCCAATGACGGAATTTCCTTGGCACAGGTGGCGGAAGGTGCGCTGCAAGAGGCCAGTTCCAGCCTGCAACGTATTCGTGAATTGGCGATTCAATCCGCCAATAGTACCAATTCGGCTGCAGACCGCCAGGCCTTGCAGGCCGAGGTGAGTGAACTCGCCGCCGGCTTGCAAGGCATCGCCGGACAGACTGAATTCAATGCACAGAAAATTCTGGATGGCACGTTTAACACCGCGTTGTTCCAAGTCGGCGCCAATGTGAATGACACGTTGGCGGCGAATACCGGAAATTTTAACACCAACCAATATGGCAATAATCAAATCGCCGGTGTCGGCACCTCGGTAGCCGCCACCAGCCGTATCGCGGCGGCGGGTAGCGTCGCGATCACTGGTGCGACGGGGTCGGCGACGATCAATTATGCCGCAGGGGAATCCGCGCAGGATATTGCGCAGGCGATTAATCAAACCGCCAGCAGTACCGGCGTGACGGCCTCGGCGCAGACGCAAACCACGTTGAATTTTAGCGCCGCCGGGAGTTATGTGCTGAACTTGAGTTCGAACAATGGCACCCCGACTACGGTCAGCTTTAATCTAAGTGCGACGACCGGCAATGGCGCGCTTACGCAGGCGGTTTCCGCGTTTAATGACGTCAGCAGTAAGACCGGCGTCGTGGCCGCCGTGACGGCCGATGGCACTGGCGTCACGCTGACCAATACCCAAGGTGCCGATATCACGTTGAGCGACACCGCCTCCGCGAACGCGGGTAATGTCGTGGTGCAAGGCGCGGCCAGTAGCGTGACCTTGACCGCAGACGCGACAGCGGATTCTGCGGTCGCGACGGGGCAGGTAAAACTCGATTCCAACGCGGCGTTTAGCGCCTCAGGAACTGCCGGTGCGGTGCTCGTGAACAGCGGGCAGGGCTCGCAACTACAGGATGTCGCGAGTTTGGATGTCAGTTCGGTGCAAGGCGCGAATAATGCGTTGTCTATCGTCGATGCGGCGTTGGCGAATGTCTCCGCGCAACGTGCGTCGTTCGGTGCTTTGATGAGCAAATTCGAGTCGTCGGTACGCAATTCTGAAAATCGCAGTTTGAACTTGGCCGATGCGCGCAGTCGTATCCAAGACGCCGATTATGCAAAAGAAACTGCGGAACGTGCGCGTTTGATGATCTTAAAGAAAAGCGGTTTGGCGGGGTTGGCGCACGCCAATGTCTCCCCGCAAATGACATTGGGCTTGTTAAACGGTGCGCGGTAACGTCCGCGCAGCGGTGTATGCCGCTCCAGCAGTCATCGCTCGCAATGGGGGGAACTGTCAGGCGTAGTGCGGCGTCATTAACCCCTCAATCACCTGCTTGCCGCGCCGCTAACCTGTAGACGTCCTTATTGGACGCACTTCCGCACCCTGGTGCGGTCAAAATAGATAAGCGTGGGATGTGTGCGGTGTATGGAGCAGTCTTTGGACGGCGATAGCCAAAAAAAGGTTAAAATAGCCCTGGTTTTGTCAGGGGGGGGTGCGCGCGCCGCGTATCAAGTGGGCGTACTGAAGGCCGTAGCGGATATCCTGCCTAAGGACATTTCGAATCCCTTCCCTATCATCTGCGGCACCTCCGCAGGTGCGATCAATGCGACCGCGCTGGCGGTTTACGCGCACCATTTTCGTGAGGCTGTATGGCGTCTGACGCATGTCTGGCACAATTTTAGGGTACATGAGGTTTTTCGCGCCGATACCTGGGGCCTCGCGAAGGCCGGTCTACATTGGTTTGCAACGCTGGCGTTGGGCGGCTTAGGCAAATACAATCCCAGTGCCTTGTTGGACCGCGCGCCGCTGCATAAATTGTTATCCCATTACCTCGACTTTGACCGCATTCAACACTCCATAGATAATGGTTTGTTACAGGCCTTAAGCGTCTCTGCGTCGAGTTATACCACGGGTCACGCGATCGCATTTTATCAAGGCGTGCCGGGCCTGGAGCCATGGTCGCGCATGCGGCGCATGGGCGTGGCGACCCGTTTGACGATGACGCATTTGATGGCATCGTCGGCGATTCCGTTCGTATTCGGCCCGGAGAAGGTTGGCAATGAATATTTTGGTGACGGCTCGATGCGTCAAACCGCGCCAATTTCGCCCGCGTTACACCTGGGTGCGGAACGCTTGTTTGTCGTCGGCGTAAAAAATGAGAATAACGGCAACGGCACGGACGAAGTGCCGGAGTTTCCTTCGCTGGCGCAGATTGCCGGGCATGTGCTAAACAGTATCTTTTTAGATAATGTCGATGCCGACCTGGAACGGCTATGCCGTATCAATCGCACGTTGAATGCGCTGCCGGCGGAGTTGCGCAAGGCCAGCTCGCTACGCATTATCGATGTGTTAACGATCTCGCCCAGCCGTGACCTGGACGTGATGGCCGCGCGTCATGTGCATTTGATGCCCGCGCCCATCCGGTTTTTGATGCGCGGCTTGGGCGTTTCCAAGCATAGCGGCTCCAGCTTATTGAGCTATGTGTTGTTCGAGCGTGCCTATTGCCGTGAATTGATCAATCTGG
Source organism: Gammaproteobacteria bacterium (assembly GCA_029857925.1). Classification (GTDB taxonomy): domain Bacteria; phylum Pseudomonadota; class Gammaproteobacteria; order S012-40; family S012-40; genus CAKKRP01. Next base: position 14,204 of record JAOUGF010000004.1, on the reverse strand, counting down.
GGTATCAGGACGCATTGCAAAAACGTCAACAAATCATTGAATTTTTTGATAATCAACGACCTGCCGATAATATGACCGGCGATTGCGTACGCCCGTAATCCAGCCTTTATTATTTCTTGCCACGATTCGCTTGTTCTAGGCGAATGCCCCAAAAGCGCGTATAGTGCAGGGCAATGTCATCTACCGTTTTTCTCTATTGCCGTCCTGGTTTTGAAGGCGAATGCGCGGCCGAAATTATCGATCAGGCGGGCGTTGTAGGCCTGCAAGGGTTTTGTAAGGCCAAACCGGCGACCGGCTATGTCTTGTTTCAACTTGCCGACGAGATCACACCCACCGTGTGGTTCGATAAGTTGCGCCTGCCAGACTTGATTTTTACACGTCAATGGTTCTTTGTCAGCACGCTGTGTGAGCAGTTACCCCTCACTGACCGCGCTACACCACTGGCACAGGCGGTGGCGGAGGGTGGGTTGAAGGTGCTGCCGGAGCTCTTTCTCGAAACCCCAGACAGCGACGAACACAAGACCCTTTCACCGCTTTGCCAGGCCTTGCAAGGCCCGCTCGCCCAGCGTTTGCGCGCGCGGCAGGTGTTAGATGAGGCCAGTCCGTGGCGTATACATATCTGCTTTTTGGCCACGGATAAGGCCTATGTCGGTTGGAGTCCACAATACAATAATTCGACGTGGCGCGGTGGCGTGCCCCGCTTGCGCGCACCCGCAGGCGCGCCCAGCCGTTCGGCGCTGAAGTTGGAAGAGGCGTTTCTTACGCTAATGAGCGAAGACGAACGCGCGCGTTGGTTGCAGCCTGGCATGTCGGCGGTGGACCTGGGGGCGTCGCCGGGGGGATGGACCTACCAATTGGTGCGGCGCCATATCCGCGTGACGGCGATTGATAACGGGGCTATCGCCCCCGCGCTGATGGAGAGTGGCTTGGTTGAGCATCTGCGGGTAGACGGCTTTTCCTATCGCCCCCCGAAACCGGTAACGTGGCTGGTATGCGATATTGTGGAGCAGCCTATCCGTACCGCCGAGTTGGTGGCGCGTTGGGTCGCGCAGGGGTGGTGTCAAGGGGGGGTTGTGAACCTCAAATTGCCGATGAAAAAGCGCTATGCAGAGGTGCAGCGTTGCATAGCGCGTATGCAGGAAATCCTGGCGGCGGCAGGTGTGCGATGTACATTGCGTGGAAAGCAGCTATACCACGATCGCGATGAGGTCACATTGTGCATCCTTCCCTTACAATAACTACAATAATACCTCTGGTTTTAGAGACAGAAAATTTGTTAAACTGAACCGCTGTTCAGGTTGATTTTAAGGCGGTTTTGGGGAAACTGCCGGGCCGAGCGGCGTGGCGCAATAAAAAGATACCTCGCTTTCTAAGGGGCGTTTAAGGTAACAGTATTTTACTTAAGGGTTCTCCGGTGTGTTGCATCGGATGGGTGGGCTGTTTGATGCCGGATTTTAATAGCGACTAGCGGCTTTTATTTACAGTAATTTGAGCGATGGAGTGCTGGGGGAAGTGCAGCGATGAGAGTCTGTTTAGTAGAAGATAGCTTTAAAGTAACGCGCGAAATCAGCCGCGTCTTAGGGGATATTGGGTTTAGCGTCGAACACTATATTTCGCCGGAAGAAGCGATGTATTTCTTCTTGACCACGGATTTTGACCTGCTTTTAGTAGGGCAGTGTGAAACCCCCGAGGGCATGGATTGCATAGGCTTGTTGCGCACCTTGCGCATTGCCGCTGATCCGCGCAAGCGCGCCATTCCTCGTGTAGTGTTAACCTCCGATGCACAGCCGGAAAATCTGCGGGTTTTGGAGCTTGCGGGTGCGCACCGCATCATCCTGCGTCGCGCCGGTGTGAATTTTGACGAGGCGCTGGTCAAGACGGTGCAGGCCATATTGGCCGCGCCACCCCCCGTGGAAACCGGCGCGCCGCCGCGTCCCAACAAGATTAGCGCCGCTGAACTCAGTGCCAAATCGCCAAGTAACGCGAGTCCTTCGATTTCCGCGACCAGCGCGTTACATGAAACATTGCACGGTGGCGCGGCGATGCACGCAGCGGGCGCCCCCCACGCTACGCGTGTGAAGAATTCGCCACCGCCACCTCAGCATACGCAGGAGTCTATTATCACCTCTGCGTCGCAGGCGGCAGAAGAGTATGCCGATGAAGAGGAAGAGGAATATGAAGAGGAGCGCGGTTCACGGCTGCCCCAGTTGGTGGGTCGCATGCGCCTGGATCCGCGTTGGAAGGCGTGGATGGGGGCCGTACCGTGGCAGTTTGTTGCTGCTTTTGTGTTGCTCACTGCCGGTGGAACCGGGGTTTACCTTTACTTCGCGGACGTCGTACCGGTCGAAGTGGTCGCCGTCCAAGAAGATACGCTATCTAAGTCGGTAAACGGCGCCGGGCGTGTCGTCAGTAATCGCGAAGTGGAATTGACCTCGCCGATGGCCGGTCAGATCGTGAAGGTCGGGGCCAGTGAAGGCGAGATGGTGAAGAAGGGGCGCACGCTGGTCAAGTTGGATGACCGTGAAGTGGTGATGCGGATTAACCGCCTGGAAGCGCAATTGACCGTCGCTGATCAGTCCTTGGAATTTGCACAACGCGTGTTGTCGCAATTGATGGTCGGTGGAAATTCAAACATCGTTCCGAGTGAATCGGTAACCAATGCGCAGCAAAGCTATAACGCCGCGAAGGCCAAGCAGTTGATGGTCAATGAAGAATTGCGCGCCGCCAAATTGGAACGCGAGCGCTTGAAGGTGGATGCGCCTTTTGACGGGTTGATCGTGCGCTCGATGGCGGTAGAAGGATTGTGGGTGCAGCAGGCCACCCCAATGTTTGCGCTCGCCGATATGAATCAGCGTGAAGTGTCGGTGGTGCTGGACGTAGATGATGCACGGGATGTCGCGGTCGGTCAGTCGGTGAAGATGTCCAGCGAGGCGTTTCCGGCATTGGAATGGAAGGAAAAACTGATACGTGTGCTGCCGCCGCCGCAAGGCAAAAATACCGTGACCGCGTTTGCAAGCCTGGGTCGTGATGCGCCGTCCGGGCTGCGTTATGGCAATCTCGTGGAGACGCAAATCGTCACCGAGTCACGTCCTAACACATTGAAGGTACCCTTCGAGGTCATTCAGACGCGCGGCGGCCGCCCGATGGTCGCGGTAGTGGATGAAAATCGCGTGCATTTCCGCCCGGTCGATGTCGGCCTCAAGGCGCTCACCGATATCGAAGTCATCAGCGGGGTGAGCCGCGGTGAACTAGTGGTATTGCCGCGTCGCCCAATTGAAGACAATCAACGCGTGGAGCCGACGATGGTCGCCGGTGGTCCGGGGGATGTAGAAGGTTTCCCGCTAAGATCTAAATTTCCAAGCGTAGAAATTTTCACCACCGACAAGGTGCGTCGTAATTTTAACGACATCATTATCGTCGATGTGCGTTCACGCTTTGAGTTTGATGTGGCACACATTGCGCGCGCAGTGAATGTACCCATCGGCGGTGACAAATTCGGCGAAGGCTTGCTGGCCTTGCGCCCGAAAGACAGTAACAAACCCATCGCGTTTTACTGTAACGGACATAGTTGCGCCAAGAGTTATGAGGCGGTGCAAAAGGCACAGGAATTGGGCTTCCGACATACCTATGCCTACGACAGCGGCATTATGGACTGGATGCGCCAAAATCGTGATAAGACAACCTTGTTGGATATTACACCCGCACCGGTCGCGAAAATGGTGTCTGAAGAGTATTTCAAGAGCCGTTTGGTCGATATAGATACGTTTACGCGCAAGGCGAAAGATCGCGGTACTGTGGTAGTGGATATACGCGACGCGATGCAACGCAAGACCGCGGCGAATATGACGACCGTGCAGTTGCCGTTGGATCAATTTATTGCGGAATTAAAAAGCGATCGTTTCCGTGATAAGCAGCTGTTGATTTTCGATGCGGTGGGTAAACAAGTGCGCTGGTTGCAGTACATCTTGGAAGACCGCGGTTTGAAGGACTATTTCTTCCTTAAACACGGATTGGAAGGGCGCTCTTCGTAAGCGTGCCTCGCGTGTGAAAAAGGCGCCCTGCAAGCACGGGGGCGCCTTTTTTATGCGCGGCGGTTTTTAATGCAAGCAGCAATGTTTGAATTTTTTCCCGCTGCCGCACGGGCACGGATCATTGCGGCCGACCTGAGGTGGGGCGCGAAACGGGGTGTTTTTCGGTGGAATACGTTGGCGGTGGGCCAACCAAAAGGCGTGAATTTCACGTGCGCAAGGCGTGACGGCGTCACGAATATTTTTCACCTCTTCCTCGCCCATGTTTTCCATCAATTGCGCGCCGCGTTCCGTTGCAAAGGCCATGATGGGCATTAACATGATGTTCATTTTTTCTCCGCCCACGTCCCAGGCGGTAGCCGCCAGGATCACGCCGCGCATATAACCCTTGCACCAGTCATCGACGATGGTTTGTACCGTACCGTCGGTGTCGGTCTGTAAGAACAACGGTTCAAACGCCTCCGTTGGACCCATCAATTCGGCGGTGATGCCGTTCATGTGGCGTATCAGTAGCTGAAAAATATCTTCAAATGCCTGATCGTTTTCCCACACCGGCTCGAAATCGCCCCACACGGCGGGCAGCCACTCGGAAAGCTTGTGTACCACCGGCGCACTGACGATGGCGGTGAACAAGCCATCCAATTCCGAAAGCCCCGCTACGCCTTCGTCTTTGCCGGTGGTGTCGGTGCCAGCGGCGACACGTTCGCGCAAAAATTGGTCGAGGCGGTTTAATTCATCCTCTGCCAACGGGGCGAGTATGTTGTCCATTCAACGCCTTCCGATGCGGGCGGTCATCATTTAGGTGACTGCAGTTTCGCAAACGCTGCGGCCATCGCCGTTTGCTGCGGTTGGCTGGGTTTGTTGTTTTTTTGAATGGCGGCCTTGCTGCCGCGCGCCGCCTGGCTGGCCGCGGAGGGTTTGGCTTGTGCGGCGCCGGATTCCCGCGCGACTTCATCCGTAAGCCGCATACTCAAACCGATACGGCGGCGCGGCAAATCTATTTCCAAAACCTTTACCTTCACAATTTCACCGGCCTTGACGACCTCGTGCGGGTCTTTCACAAATTTTTCCGATAACGCGGAGATATGTACCAAGCCGTCTTGATGCACGCCGATATCGACAAACGCGCCAAAATTGGTGACGTTGGTGACGGTGCCCTCGAGGATCATGCCGGGTTGTAAATGGCCGATATCTTCGACACCTTCTTTGAGCGAGGCGGTACGGAATTCAGGACGTGGGTCGCGTCCCGGTTTTTCCAATTCTTTGATAATGTCCACTACGGTCGGCTCGCCGAAACGTTCGTCAACAAATTCGCGCGCCGCGAGTTTGCGCAGGAAACTGCCGTCGCCTATCAACTCTTTCAACCCGCGCGAGGTCTTTGCGGAGATGCGTTCAACCACCGGATAGGCCTCCGGATGCACCGCCGAGGCGTCCAGCGGATTCTCGCCGCCGATAATGCGTAAAAATCCTGCGGCCTGTTCAAAGGCCTTTTCGCCCAAACGGGGGACTTCTTTCAATTGTTTGCGATTTTTGAATGCGCCGTTGCGATCGCGAAAGGTAACGATATTGGATGCCAATGTTTGATTGAGGCCGGAAACGCGCGCCAATAACGGCACCGACGCGGTGTTGACGTCCACGCCTACGCCGTTCACACAGTCTTCGACGACGCTTTCGAGCGTGCGCGCCAATTGGGACTGATTGACGTCATGTTGATATTGTCCGACGCCTATGGATTTGGGGTCTATCTTGACTAGTTCCGCCAATGGATCTTGTAAGCGCCGCGCAATGGACACCGCACCGCGCAGCGTCACATCCAATTCTGGAAATTCCTTGGCAGCGAGTTCCGAGGCCGAATATACCGACGCCCCCGCCTCGCTGACCACGACCTTGGTCACGCGCATTTCCGGATAACGTTTTATTGCATCGTTTACCAGGCGATCGGTTTCGCGCGATGCGGTGCCGTTGCCGATGCTGATAAGTTGTGCGGAATATTTTATCGACAAGGCGGCGATGATTTGCTGGGATTTTTCCCATTGATTTTGCGGTTCGTGCGGGTAAATGACCGCTGTGTCCAGGAGTTTGCCGGTATCGTCCACCACGGCGATTTTAACACCTGTGCGAAAACCGGGGTCTAGACCGATCACCACCTTGGGCCCGGCGGGCGCGGCCATGAGTAAATCGTGCAGATTGCGCGCGAACACCTTGATTGCCTCGGCCTCCGCGCGTTCTTTGATTTGTAACTTGAGTTCGGTTTCCAGGTGTGCGGAAATTTTTACGCGCCACGCGAAACGCGCGGTGTCCGCCAGCCATGCGTCCGCAGGGCGGCCCAGCGCGCGGATGTTGAAACGGGCGCAAATCTTGTGTTCACCGGTGGTGGTGTCGCTGAGATTGATTTCTTCGTTATTTTCGATCAAAGTGAGCGTAAAGCGCAGAATGTCTTCGTTACGACCGCGAAAAATGGCCAATGCGCGATGCGAGGGGAGATCTTTGAGGGATTCGCTTTTTTGGAAATAATCCGAAAATTTTTGACCTTCTTGTTCCTTGCCAGGCACGACCTCGGTCTTGCAGCGGGCATGTACCGTTAAAAATTCACGCATTTCTCCGACCAATGCGGCGTCTTCGGAAAATTCTTCCATCAAAATCTGCCGCGCACCGTCGAGCGCGGTCTTGATGTCGGGCACACCTTTGTCGGCGCTGAGAAACGTCAGCGCCAATTCACCGGGGTTTTGAGTAGGGTCTTGCAACAACGTGTGGGCCAAGGGTTCCAACCCGGCCTCGCGCGCGATTTGCGCCTTGGTGCGACGTTTGGGCATGTAAGGGCGGTACAAATCCTCTAGGCGGGTCTTGGTGTCGGCGTCGAGGATGTCGCGATTGAGTTCGGGGGTCAGCTTGTTTTGTTCGGTAATGCTTTGTAGCACGTACGCACGACGTTCTTCGAGTTCCCGCAGATAGCCAAGTCGCTCAGTGAGTTGCCGTAGTTGCGTGTCGTCTAATCCTCCAGTCGCCTCTTTGCGGTAGCGTGAAATGAAGGGGACGGTCGCGCCTTCGTCGAGTAAGGCTGCGGCGGCCGCGACTTGTGCGACTTTGACATTGAGTTCTTGCGCAATACGGGCTTCGATGCTAAGCATAGGTTTTCAGTAGTAGTTGGAAATCAGAGGGGTATTCTCGCACACCCACTGCGTATACGAAAGGCCACCGATGATACTTACTGCGAAGGATTAACGCATAGATCGTTCCCGCTATAGGGAACCTCTAATTTTGGAATTTTCGTGGTGGGGCGGCACACAGGATGGTCTCAAAATCACGACAGTACAGATTTTGTATGTTCGCGTGCTGGCAGAGTGGCGTGACTGCGGCTATAACTATTCATGGCACGTGCCGAATAGTAGGTTGAGGAATTTTATCCACTTAGGAGTCATACTTTATGAGCAAATTTGCGTTGTTAGGCTTAATGTTGGTGGCGGGCGGTGCAATGGCCGCTGAGGCGGCTGCGACGAATGCGGATTTTGTGAAATTGGATGTCAATAAAGACGGCAGTATAGACAAGCAAGAGGCCGCCGCGAATGCAGCCTTGGCGAAGACGTATGATAATGTCGCGAAAGGTGGAAAATTAAGCGAGGCCGATTTTGCCAGTTGGCAAAAGTCCAGCACTGGGCAGGCTGCGCAGAAATAAGCAATCGGGCGCGGGTATAAGTAAAAAACGGTCACCGTGTGACCGTTTTTTTTTCGCGGCAAAACAGTCTTAAGTCGACAGATTGTTAGAGAATTCTACCCGCGCCGACGAAACGCGTCTGCCAGAACGCGTCGCGTAGAGAGGAGTACGTGACGCGTTTGCCGGTGGATGGTGCGTGGATAAATAGATATTCGCCGAGGTAGATGCCCACGTGCGAGACGTCGTTGCGATAAAGACGGAAAAATACCAGATCGCCAGGGCGAATCTGACTAAAGGCTACCGGTCGTGCATATGCGTATTGCGCCTCGGCGGTGCGTGGCACGCTACGTCCGTGTTGGCCGTAGACATAATAGATCAAGCCACTGCAATCAAAGCCCTTGTCAGGGGAATAACCGCCCCAGCGGTAGGGGTGGCCAAGCATTTTTCGTGCAGTGCGCAACAATGTCGGATCTTGATCGGCCGTTGCGTAGTCGTCGATCGGACCCACCACCGGCGGACCGACGTTCAGGGCGCGCACCAACACGGGGCGCCTGGGCAGGTCGCCGCAGGCGATTAATAGGTTAACGCATAACGCGAGTAATATCGTACTACGCAAGGCCACAGGCTACCCTCGGGAGTAATCCCTAGGGTGTTATCGGCCGCGGCACCACCTTCACCATAGCCTTGGGCGTATTTTGTGTGCCAGTTCAACCGCGTTTTGCGCGTACAAATCGCAAGTTTTCAATGTTGATAGCAGCTGGTTGGACTTAGGCGATCGTAGAGAGGGGACGTCACTTCAGGCAGATTTTTCGATCGTTAGACACGGATAACCGTCGCTATGCAACGAGACGGCTCGAAAAATATGCCCAATTCCGCGGTAAATCAGTCCTAAACCCGACAAATTGCTAGGTGAGCTGAGCCTCTTCCGCGACTAGCCATAAGCCATAGTTGCAATGTAATAAATAAGTGCCGCTCTGCACATAGGCGTTATTGTCATAGGCGATGCTATTGAAATAGCAGGCAACTGCCCCCGGGTTTCGCTGCTTCGCGAGCAAAAAGTCGTCATCATTCTCAGAAACGATGGGGGAGGTGCGTAGCTCGGGGTCGGGCGCACCGACTTGGAGTACGTTCGGGTCGAGTAAACGGGCAGTCATGACGATCACCTCATGGTTATGGGTGCTCGGTGTAGACAATCATCAGTGCAGGAGGCTGTCTACATACAGTGTAGGGCCGCTTACACCAATGGACCAATTTCAGCATAACTCAACAAGCGGTATTCCGCAATTAGCCTAGGCGCGGATTTTACATGGGACAGCGTACTGCGCGCGATCAATGCCGGGCTAAGTGGATTTTTGGCGTGTCTTTTCAATCATGCGGCGCAACGAGGCCTCTGTACTCAGGTGTACCACTTGGTCCAAAGCGACCCAACGTAAATCACGAGACTCAGGGCTGATGATTAATGGTTGGCGGGGGTCGGCGATAAATGCAAAGCGTACGTCGTAATGGAAATGCGCGGCCTGCGCGCCCTTGTCAGGAATCAAATGCACATCGACGTCAAAGAGCTCGGCGTTCCAGGCGGGGGTGAGGGTGAGGCCGGATTCTTCGGTGCCTTCGCGGAGTGCGCCTGCGAGGAGGCTGGCATCCCCTTCTAAATGGCCGCCCAACTGGAACCAGCGGTCGAGCTTACGGTGATGGGTCAATAACACCCTGTCGTGCGCGGGACTTAATATCCATGCCGACGCCGTGACATGCCCGGGAGGGTAGTCTGCGGCATAGAACTGCGGATGTTGAGCGACAAATTCGTGCGTGCGGGCTAGATGGTGCGCTTCTTCGGCATCGGCCGGTGTGTGGCTATCCAAGATCGCTAATATGTCTGTGATTTTCATGGCTTAGTTATCAGGTTTTTACGGGTTAAGTGGCACCCGCCGACGCCGCGGCAGGGGGGGCGGAATAGATGCGAATTGGGTGCTTTATCCGTATTAGGTTCAAGCGCATGCACAAATTTTCCGATATCACTTTTGATGACGGCGAAGAAAACACACAGCATACACGAACATTCCTATGCAAGGTTTGCGGAAATTGATGGCACGCATCCTTACCGTATGGCCGTGCCTCAGGGGTACGTCGATTACCCGGTGCGCACTCGCCGTCAGGGGCGTGTATTTTATTTCAATTTTGAATTGGCGCGCGAAATGGGGCTGTTGCCCGGCGATCACCCTGACCGTCTGACACCCGCGCTTGCCCACGCCGTGTTAGATACATTCAGTCTGCAGATCATCAACGAATATGATGTGTTGCATAAATTACGCGTCGCGCCCGCTGACCGGCGGTCAAATTCTTACATGGCGACACGTTATTTGCAACTCCAACACCCCGATAAAAGCGGCCTGACCTCCGGCGATGGCCGCAGTATATGGAATGGCTATTTTAGCGCGCGCGGAAAAACCTGGGATGTTTCCAGTTGCGGCACCGGCGCCACCTGTTTAAGCCCCGCGACAGCGATAGAAAAAAAATTTTTCCGCACCGGAGACAAGGCGGTGAGTTACGGTGGCGGACGTTCTGATCTGGATGATGGCGTGGCGGCGGCGTTGTTGTCGGAGATTTTTCATCGTAACGGCATCACCACGGAGCGCACGCTGGCGGTGATCGCGTTTCCCGACAAGACTTCGATTAACGTGCGTGTCGCGCCCAGTTTGTTGCGACCGGCGCACCTTTTCGGTTGGCTAAAGCAATCAGATCACGCAAACTTGAAAGGCCTGACGGATTTCCATATCGCGCGCCAGGTGGCCAATAAAACCTGGCCGGTGACCACGCTGCATTCCGGGTACGATCACTTTTTGCGTCACGCGGCGTTGGATTTCGCACGTGCGACCGCGCGTTTTGAAATGGAATATATTTTTTGTTGGCTGGATTGGGACGGCGATAATATATTGGCGGACGGCGGCATTATAGATTACGGCTCGATACGTCAATTCGGGTTATTTCATTACGAATATCGTTACGATGATTATGACCGCATGTCCACCAACATCATCGAGCAACGACGCAAGGCGCGTCACATTGTACAGACTATTGCGCAGTTGGCAGACTATGTGAAAACCGGGCGTAAACGTCAAAAGCGCCATTTTTTAAAACATCCGGCGTTGCGCTTGTTTGATGAAGAATTCGTGCGCCACAAGAACGAAATTCTGCTTTATAAAATCGGGTTTAATAACCAGCAGATCGGAATTTTGATGCAAGATCCGGCGGCGCTAAGCGCGTTGCAGGCGTTTTACAAAAAATTTACATATTTCGAGCGCGCAAAGTCCAAGCGCGGGCCCTACGAGGTCAGCGACGGGATTACCTGGGACGCGATTTTTTGTGTGCGTGATATCCTGCGTGAATTGCCGCAAAAAATCGCGCGTACCGGCGAGGATTTTACACCATCGCAATTTTTGGACGTGATCTTGTCGGACTACGCGAAGGGCAGTGATCGTGAGCTCAGCCCGACACGTGTGCGACATATCCGTGAATACCAAAAACGTTACCGTAAGTTGCTCAATGTAGCGTCAGAAATCCTCGGTGTTAACGAGGTTCGCCTGGTCAATGGGCTGGCGAGGCGTAGCGCGCTGATCAATCGTTATGACCGCATGACCGGCGATGCGGTGATCCATGTCACCGGCAAGCTGTTGGAATACGCGCGAAGTCATACTTTCGCGGAGGTTTATGCGATCTTTATGGAGTTTGTCGACGCCCAAGTGCTGCGCCCGGAGTATTTCGCGCAGCAACGGCGCCAGCGCGGACACAAGGCGCGCAGTTCGGAGTATTTGCGATTGATGTTGGATATCGTGCGCGAACATCGGGACGGGATTTAATACAGAAACCCTGCGATCTAGCGCTGGCGGCGATCAGTGTTCGTAACTCCACAGCGCCAACATATTCAAATGGAATTGCGCGCGCGCATGAAATATTTCGCGCACCGCAGTTGCGGTGGCATGCGTGTTACGCTCGCGAGGCTTCATGAACGGCGCGCCTTGCTCGCTGATGATTGCCTTCGCGATCGGCTTGGTATTATCTGCGGTGCGCCATACGCATACCGCGACTTCGCCGCTGGCCAAGCTCACAATGGTGCCCGGCGGGTAGATCCCGAATTCTTTTATCATCGCGTGGATGTAAGGGGAAATGGGCGCGTCTTTGAATTTTACAAACATCGCTTTTAGGACTTCATGCGGGGACGGTGTAGTTCGGTCACCGCTTTCAAAGATGAGGTTGTAATAATCGTCGGCCAGCGCCAATATCATTGCCTCCGGCAGTATCTCTGTAGATTTCAATTTACGGGGATAGCCCGAGCCATCAAAACGTTCATGGTGTTGATGCACGATATCTAACCATAGCGTGTCGGTAATCGCGGATTTTTCCAATAATTCGCGCGCGCTTTGCGGGTGCTGCAACAACACCTGGCGTTGCCCGTCGGAGAGACCGCCTTCTTGTTTGTGCATCGTCTCCATCAACGGTGTGATCGTGAGGTTTGCGGTGAGCGCGGCGCATACCAGTGACCGGACCCTTTCCAGCGGAATATCCATGTGGATCGCGACCAGCAGGCTCAACAGCGCGGTGTGTACGGGGTGGCTTTGGCTGAAAGGTGCTTGGTGGCTGAGGTGTACATCGCCGATGACCGCATCGGCATCCTGTTGGCATATCGCAATCAATTCATCACACAGGCTTTCTATGCGCTTCGCGAATTCCGCGATCTCTTTTTGCGCGTGGGTATCGGGGTTGGATGTGAACAGCGGGCGCGCAATGCGCGGCAGGCGGCCGATCACTTCTTTGATCCGATCGAACGGGTTGACGACGGCATGTTCGCGGGGATTCTGCGCGTTTTCGTCTTCCTGTTCATCGCGCTGCAGGCCGAATTTTAATAACATTTCTAATTGTTTGTCGCTACGCAATACCGCGCCTTTGCGAAACAATAGGCGCTTCTGGCGGTCGAAGACCGGCCATTTTAGGGCCTCGCCGACACGGATATCGGCAAGCGTGACAGGCAGCATACCCATAGCATTAAACCTTAGAAGCTCATCAGCGTAGCGACATGACGCGGCAAAACTTTAGTGAGCCTCTAAAACTTCGCTGAGCGGCGCATCGCGTCGTTGAAAAGGGTCGAAAAATGCTCAGATATGTCAGGCCTTTGAGGCAACGTGTAAACTGCGCTTTTTCGCCACTTTCCACCTAGCGTTGCATCCCCTGATCGAATTTTTAGAGGTTCCCTTTACTAGGAAAAATCAAGGGTAAGGCGCGTTACGCGCCAACGGCGGCTGGTCGGGGCGGGCGCCCATTGCCGCGCGCGTAATGAGATTTTTCAGGGATGGGGACTGGTTCAGTAGGTTTAGGCCCGCGTTGCGCGTCGCCACGAGGGGGGTGGCCGTGGCGCCAAACAGGCGTTTAAAACCGTCCATCAGCGCCATCACCGCGATATTTTCACCCTTGCGCCAGCGTTCGTAACGTCGCAGCACGCGTAATTCACCGTAATCCGCGCGTTGTAGCCGGGCCTCCGCCAAGGTGTGTGCCAACGCGGCGGCATCGAGCAGGCCTAGATTGACACCCTGTCCCGCCAGCGGGTGTATGTTGTGCGCGGCATCCCCGATTAACACCACGCGCGGACGCGCATAATGCGTGGCATATTGCAGGCGCAACGGGTGGGCGGCGCGCGCGCCGACGACCTCTAATGCACCCAGCGTGTCGCCGAAGGCGGCCTGTAATTCGGTATTAAATGCCGTATCGTTCAGAGTTAATAGGGTCTGCGCGCGCGCGCTGGGCGCTGACCATACGATGGAACACAGGTGCGGGTCATCCAGCGGTAAAAACGCGATCGGCCCCGTCGTTAAAAATCGTTGCCATGCGGTGGCGTTATGCGCACGCGCGCTACGCACGGTGGCGACGACGCCGTGTTGCGCGTAATCCCAGCCGCGTGTCGCGATGCCCGCTTGTCCACGCACCCAAGAAGACCCGCCGTCGGCGCCGACGATCAACGGTGCGTGCAACACCTCACCGTCGGCCAAGGTCAGACGCGCCTCGCCGTCGTCGCACTGCAACTGTTGCACGTGCGCGGGGGCGCGCCAATGGAGGTTATCAAACGTCTGCGCGCGTTCCGCCAACGCGAGTTGAATCACGCTATTTTCGACGATATAGCCAAGCACATCGACACCGCTTTCCGCCGCATCAAATTGAATGACACCGTTCCCTTGCGCGTCCCACACGCGCATCGTTTCATAAGGACCTACACGGCGTGTCCGCACGCCCTGCCACGCACCGATATGCGACAAGATGTTGATGGAGGCGCGTGTGAGCGCGCTGACGCGCAGATCATAGGTGCGCGGTGACCACGTCGGCAGTGGGTGCGCATCCACGACGACGACGCGCATGCCCAGCGGCGCCACGGCGCAGGCCAGTGTGGCGCCGACCATGCCGCCACCGACGATGATGAGGTCGTAGGCGGGTGTGTTCATACCGGTAATCCTCGCGCGAGACGGGGCAAACGCGGATGCGCG
>JAOUGF010000256.1 GCA_029857925.1 Gammaproteobacteria bacterium | reverse complement strand
TAACAAAACACATCTCCATACCCGCCGAACCAGGCGCAGACACCGGCATCGTCAATTCGTTTTTGGTCTGTAACGCGTATTGCAACAGCGCCTTGACCTCGTCCATCATGCCGACAAATTTGGGGTCAAGGTGGCCGATGGTGGGGCGACTCATCGCCGCCAACACGCGCGGATGCACGTCGGACGGGCCGGGACCCATCAGTGTGCGCACCGGCGGATTAAACGTTGTAATACTCATAAGTGCCTCAGGGTTCATGGTTGAGTATTCTACTAGGCTAATACAAATAACCCCGTCATTGCAACGATCAATATCTCCCCCCGCCCACACGCGGGTGCGCCAATAAATCCTGGGCGGTGAAAATATCGTGCGCGCCGTGCACCTGGAACAAATTCGCCACCGCCGCCGCTTGATCGTAGCCATGTTCGACCAGCAGCCAAGCGCCGGACTGCAAATGCGCAGAGGCCTCGCCGATCAAGATTTTTAGCGCGCCGAGCTCGTCCGCCCCCGCCGTCAATGCGTCGCGCGGCTCAAAACGCAGGTCGCCCTGTTGTAAATGCGAGTCATGCTGGGCGATATAAGGCGGGTTGGAAACGATCAGATCAAAAAGCTCGTCGCCTAGGGGTGCATACCAAGCGCCCAGTCGAAACTCGATATTTGTGATATTGAGTCGCCGGGCATTCGCGTTGGCCACCGCCAAGGCCGCTGACGAAATGTCGGTCGCGACGACGCGGCACTGCGGCCGCTCAGACGCGATTGCGAGGGCCACCGCGCCGCTGCCAGTGCCGAGGTCGGCGACGCGCAATGCAAGGTTTGGCGGTAGATGCGCGAGTGCGCATTCGACCAACACCTCGGTCTCGGCGCGCGGGATCAGCACATCTGGGGTGACGTGTAACGCCAACGACCAAAACTCACGCGTGCCGGTGAGATAGGCGATGGGCACGCCAGTGGCGCGACGTTGGATAAAATCTTCGAATCGGGCCGTGATGGCGGCATCCACGACACGCCGCGGCCAGGTGCGCAAATGGGTGCGCGTGACGCCTAACGCATGGGCCAATAATATCTCCGCCTCAAATGACGCGTTATCGCCGACGACCACGAGTTGCCGAGTGGCCGTTTTTAGCAATGCGCCGATAGAATTTGCGGGTAGTGACATCTCACTAGGCATGTTGCATTGTAATGGAATGCCCGTCAAACCTGCGCGGTGGCGAGACCTTTAGCCCGCTTAGGGTGCGGGCTAAGCGCCTAGATGGGGGTATTTACGGCGCGTCTCACCACCGCGCAGGTTTGACCGACCCAGCATTCGACTCTATCACCCACGCTTCATCGAATCGAAAAATTCGTCGTTGGTCTTCGTCTGCTTCAGTTTGTCGGCGAGGAATTCCATCGCCGCGAGGTCTTCCATAGGATGCAATAATTTGCGCAATATCCACATCTTTTGCAATTCGTCCTGCGACGTCAGTAATTCTTCTCGGCGCGTACCGGAACGATTGATGTTGATCGAAGGATAGATGCGTTTTTCTGCGATTTTGCGATCCAAATGCACTTCCAAATTACCCGTGCCCTTGAATTCTTCATAAATCACGTCGTCCATGCGCGAGCCGGTATCGACCAATGCGGTCGCGATGATCGTCAAACTGCCGCCTTCTTCGATGTTACGCGCCGCACCGAAAAAGCGCTTCGGACGTTGCAACGCATTGGCATCCACACCGCCGGTCAACACCTTACCCGACGACGGGATCACGGTGTTGTACGCACGCGCCAAACGCGTGATCGAATCGAGCAAGATCACTACGTCTTTTTTGTGCTCGACCAGGCGCTTGGCCTTTTCGATGACCATCTCCGCAACTTGCACGTGACGGCTGGCAGGTTCGTCGAAGGTGCTGGCGATGACTTCGCCGCGCACCGAGCGCGCCATTTCGGTCACTTCTTCCGGGCGCTCGTCGATCAACAACACGATCAACAAACAATCGGGATGATTAAACGCAATCGAATTGGCGATGTTCTGCAGCATCATCGTCTTACCGGCCTTGGGCGGCGACACGATCAACCCGCGTTGCCCTTTACCGACCGGCGCCACCAAGTCGATCACGCGTGCGGTGAGGTCTTCGGTGCTGCCGTTGCCCAATTCCATTTTGAGGCGCTTTTTGGGGAATAACGGGGTGAGGTTTTCGAATAAAACTTTGTTCTTGGTGCTTTCCGGCGATTCGTAGTTGATGTCGTTGACCTTCAACAACGCGAAATAACGTTCGCCTTCTTTTGGCGGTCGTATTTTGCCGGATACCGTGTCGCCGGTATTCAGATTGAATCGTCTAATCTGACTCGGTGACACATAGATGTCGTCCGGCCCGGCGAGATACGAACTGTCCGCCGAGCGCAAAAAGCCGAAGCCGTCTTGTAAAATTTCGACCACGCCATCGCCATAAATGTCCTCGCCTTTGCGGGCGTGGGCCTTCAGGATAGAGAAGATCACGTCTTGCTTGCGCGCCCTGGCCATGCCCTCGATGCCCATAGAGGTCGCGAGGTCGATCAATTCCGAAGGCGGCATTTTTTTCAGTTCAGTTAGATTCATAGCGTAGGAGATGAGTGTTTGGGTTAAGAATAGGTGGAAGATAAAGGCTAGATTATTGGCCACTGCTTTACAGCAGTAGTTTGGTTGCGCTTATCGGGAGAGAAAATTATAGTCGAACCGTTTTTTATGTGCGGCATACGCTAACACGAATTATTGGCGCCGTCCAGTATTACCCGTACGTAGCCCTTTAGAAGTAGCAGATGCCGTGCCAGTGTTACAACATTAAGGCAATTGGCATACCCTTGTCAAGACCCTACACCTGCTATACACTAGGCCCGTCATATTGTTTGATGGGCCGACTTCAGTCACGGTGGTAGGGAGGAGAAATTATGTCCGGTTACGTATTAGTTCCGCTATTTGTTTTCGTTTTCTTCATTGCATTGGCGTTTATCTTGTCGGGAAGCGCAATGGCGAATCTGGAAAAACGTAAGGGCGGTCGTTAAAGATTTCCGTCGTTCCGCGTGGAATGGAAGCCCGGCCTACGCCGGGCTTTTTAATTTTGAGGCGTTACCATTCATGAACACCCTGCACCAAGATTATCGCTATCTCGTAAAATTTCTGGTCGTGTCCGCCGGTTCATTGTTTATTGGGACTGTGCAAGGCGTGTTACAAGTAATACACCCCATACGCGTGTGGCTGGATTCCATCGGCAGCCCGTACGGCGGACCAGGGCACATGATAGACCCGCTGGCGCACGCCCATATCAACACGATAGGCGGCCTGGTAATTTTTTTGATGGCCGGGATATATTATTTACTCCCCCTTTTCGGCGGCAAACCCCTTTATTCGCGCCGCCTGGCCGAGCACACATTTTGGTGGACCACGCTAGGCATTGCAGGGTTTTACACCACGCTGATCATTTTTGGTACCTGGGAGGGTGAGCTGATACTTGCGCAACGCACCGCCGAGGCCGCCCAAGTCCACCGCATTTACGGCATCACCATCTCACTGGTTTCAACCGTGATGGGCATGGGATTTTGGATATTTTTTGCTAATATATTCATGACGCTACGCCAATGGCGCAAACTCCCGTAAGCACCTGCACCTGCCCGCAAGCGCTACCTGCCTGGGACGGTCGTGACATCGACTTGGGTGGGCATGCGGTGCACCGCATCGCGATGCCGACACCGTTCAGCATGCCGATGGCGTTTGATCTGTACCGCCAACGTCAGCAACAAGAACTGGAACGCCTGGAATTGCACGAATCCTCACCTGGCTTGGTCTTGATGCGCACCGGCCTGTGGCGCGGCGAGGTGATGCGCTTGTTAACGACAGACACCCACTCGTTGTCGCGCCATGTGCAACGTCTACCCTCACCGTATTGGGTGCGCGCGGTACTACATCATGGCGGCATCGGCACGCTACGCCGCACCATTACAGCGATGCAATCCGCCCTATTTGACAGCGGCAAGACGCCGAAAGCGTTGTTTTTGGCCTATTTGACCTGCCCGGTGTGCGCTGAGGCACGCGGCGGCGAACAAATTTTGGCGCTGCGCCACTGGGTTCCCAATCAAAAACTCACGGCGAAGTTGCAAAAGCGCGCCTCCTAAGTGTAGGCTTAGAAGAATTTGAGCGTGACATCGCACCCCGGGAACACGTAAACGCAAAACCCCGGGGAAGGTGGTTGTTTAATTTACCCTGGGTAGCGACCGCTGAGCGCTGCCACAACCCTTTGGAGGTAATTGTGAGCGAACACATAGTCCACGTCAGTGACGATACATTCGAACAAGAAGTATTAAAGGCTGACGGCCCCGTATTGGTCGATTACTGGGCCGAATGGTGCGGCCCCTGCAAAATGATAGG
>JAOUGF010000255.1 GCA_029857925.1 Gammaproteobacteria bacterium | reverse complement strand
CACCACTCCAGTGCAGCACGCGCTAACGCGGTGCAGCGAATCTCGGGCGAGCGCCCCTGCCCTTAATCAAGGTGCGCGGTATATGCCCGGGTAGCGTAAGAAGAAAGTTTCGCCCATAATCTACCGAACCGCGATGGGTCCCAGAATGATTGCATAGGTGTGCTTAGCGCTATAAAATGGGCACAGAACATATCCTCCTATGCAATCAACCGTTTACGCCCAGATTGGCGCCGTTACCGTGGCCCCGAGGAAGCAATGTTTAAATTTTTCAAAAAACAAGGGATATTGGATGGGAGCATTGAAATATCTGACCTCCCCCCCTTTAGCGGCTACGTGATTTCACTTTCCTTTTTTCCTGCACAAAACACAGGCGCGCTGCACCTGTTGGCCACCGACTCGCCTTCGGATGCCAAACAAAATGAAGAAAAAGTCGCGGATATTCTGCATTTTGACCGATCTGACGGCTCAGGCAGTCTGCATGAGGCCTTTCATATCCGCCGCCCGGCGGGGCAATATTATGTCCAAATTAACGTGACGTTGTATCGCAAACACGGTGATCGTATGTACGCGCAGGTCGAACGTTTTTTATTTCGCAAACGCCCGTTGGAAATTGTACAAGACGAAGAAAAATATATACTTCTACCCGTGGTCTGGCCGACGACCGCGATTGAGGAATTGGAAATTTATAAAACGCTGGCACCTAATGCCCCCGCGTGACGGCGTATGCACGGTTTGTCCGTCTAATTAACCTTCTGAATGTATGCCGTTGCGTCCGCAATCGTAAGCGTGTTGTAATGGATGAAATCTGAATGTGGTGTAATATAAGTCACCAAACTCGTAGTATTGCTGGTGTCGTTAGGAGGTAGGTGTGTTGAAACAAGATTCCCTGTTTATCCATGGTCGTCATTCCATGGCCATCGTGCTGAGTGCGTTGGTATTGGTTTCTGGGCTTAGCGGCTGCGGTAACGGCCTTAAGGGACTCGCAGACACACCACCGACGACGACCACCACCAACGAGGCGAACTTCGTAGGTTTGTGGACCCTGGAGCGTCAAACCACGAGCGATAGCTGCGGCTATTTATCGGGTGCCCCGACCCCCTACAATGCCTCCATCACCAATACCAATGGTTCACTCACCGTCACGGACCCGAAAGGTCTGTATAAAGGCGGCGTTAACGCACAGGGCGCGTTTTGGTCAGGCCAGACTCAGGGTGCAGGCTATTATGAGACTATCGCGGTAGATTCGGTGAACATCGTCAATGACAGCATCGTCGGTTGGGCGACCATCGCGCGCCGCACAAATGTGGGGGATACCCCGGGCTGCGCCACGCGTTATTTATTCAGCGGCAATCGTGTCTCCAAAACGCTGCCTAAAATCCCGCAATTGCAGGCCGTCCCGTATTCCGATCAGGCGATACGCCTGAATTGGGCGGACAATTCCACCAATGAGCGCGCCTTTCGCGTCGTACGTTATGATCCGGACATCTTAGAAGATATCGTCATCGCGCAATTACCCGCGAATTCAACAGAATATTTTGATACGGGTTTACAGCCGAATACGTCCTACAAATACAAGCTGGCGGCCATTAATAATGCCGGCGTGTCTCCGTTTTCGACGGAGGTATCTGTCACAACCAAGCCTGCGGCAAGCGGCGCGCCTGCTGCGCCTACCGGCCTCACCGCGACATTGCTCACGACCGGCACACAAATTAGCCTGAAATGGAATAACAACGCGGATTCTAAAACCACTTTCCAGATTTTGCGCAGCGCAAACAATGCCAACTTTGAACAAGTCGCGGAGGTGCCTGCGCAGGTCACCACCGTTGTCGACACCGTCCCCGCGCCGATCACACCCGCGGGACAAAGCTATTTTTATCGTGTGTACAGTCATCACAACATTAAAGGTAATGCCGCCACCTTCGCCTCTTTGGCGGCCATAGAAGGTATCCACGTTCCGCAGGTTTCCGCCCCTGGGGCACCCGCAATCCCCGTGATCAACAACGCCAGCGTATTGGGTGATGGGCGTATCCTGTTGGGTTGGCAATCGACGGGCGCGTCCACTGCGCGTTTCCGTATCGAGCGCGTCACCAATAGTGGCGCTACCACCACCGTCATCGGCTGGCTCAACAGCGACAGCCGCGAATTCATTGATGTCGGTTTAGATTTGACGGGCGGCTTGGCGACGGGGGCCTATCAATTCCGCGTCGTAGCGCAAAACGGCTTAGCCACTGACAGCCCCTCTGCGCTCAGCAGCACGGTGAATTTTTCCAACCCCACCGGCCTGCCCGCGTTGATCCCGGCGGATTTGACGCTCGAAAGTCTGGGCGCCACGAACGTCAACCTCAGTTGGAAGATCAACGCCGCCGTCGGCGATGTGCGTACACTTCAGCTAGAACGCGCGCTAGGGGCGGGTGCGTTTAGTAAGATCGCCGAGTTCCCGCCTACCGTCACTGGCTTTGTGGATTACAGCGTGTCCGGCGCGACGGACTACCACTATCGTTTGCGCGCGCACAACGCGTTTGGAGATGCCAGCAATGCATCACTCGTCGTTGACGTCGCCACACCCAGCGGCCCCGCCCCTGCGCCTACCAATGTCGCTGGCTATGTGGACTCCGCGAACCTTACGTCTATGACGATCACCGGCAACGTCCCCGCTGCGCATAACTATAGGCTTTATCGCAGTCTGGACGGGGGTAGCAGCTATACGTTTGCGGTGGATAATGCCGGAACGGCCCTACCCTATGTTGATACGTTTACCCCGTTCAACCCTGATGCGAAGATTTTCTACCGTATGTATGCATACAAATCGGGTGAGATCACTAATCATTCCAGCGTCGTCACCTTCACCGGGGAAACGCCCCCGTATACGCTGACGGTGAAGACGCTGAACGGCCTTTCCATTACGGCCGGGACCGCGAGCCTCGCGCCGCAGGGCAATCCGGCGATGACTTGTGCTGCCGACAGTGTGTGTACGTTTACGTTCGCTGCGGCATCGACGGTGACGTTGACACCTTCAGGTGGGACTTTCCGGGGGTGTGATTCCTTTTTTGGGACTAGTTGCACCATCAATGTGCGCAGCGACAGGACGGTGAGTCTTAATAACCTCATTATTATATTCCCGCCCCCAATCATTGTGATAGGGCCTGTGCCACTCCCTGTGTTTGGGCCTTAATATTCGCAGCCATTTTTTGCTGAGTAGTTGTTAAACGATCACCTGCAATGGATTACACAATATCCATTGCAGTGTGTGCTATATCAGCCCCTCTTTCGCGCTGCGCCGCTGTTGGCACGCATGCGCTGTTTTGGCATTTAAGCGGATGACACATTTAATCTTCATATCACTGTCACGTATCGCAGCTTTTTCGCTACCAAAACACACCATGTAAAAACCACTCCCCCTCTTCTCGAAATACCCAATAACGTATACCGGCGGCGTTTTCAACAACGTAATAATCGCGTGCGATAGGCGCCGCATCCCACCACCCGCTCTCTATGCGCTCCGGGCCACGCACCCTGTGCAACGCGCCCTCACGCCACAATCGCCCATTTTTTATTTGCAGCGCCAACGGCGTTGCCAATAGCCATAGCGGTCGTTCCGGTGTGCGGCCCGCACGATAATGCGCTTGAATGTCCAACTGGTCTTTTTGCGGCGCCAGCGTCGGCGGGGTCGCGCGCCATGCATATTCGGGGCGATGCTCGGCGACAGCACACATCCCTTGGATGACCTCTTCCCCCAGGCGCGCGCGCACCCGCGCCATCCAGAGTTCACCTTCGCCGATGTGTTGCGTGCGATCAAACAAATCGTCGTGCGAATCGGCGATGGGCGTGATGTGTTCGGCATGCAGACGCAACTGCTCGACGGGCGCGGACAATTGCAACTTTTCTAGATGTTCGCGCACCAATACACGCCATTGCGCAACCTGGCGGTGCACCGTGGCGGTGCCCACATTCACCTGGGTGAGGTTGGTTTGCGCATCGATAAGATGCAATTCAAAATGCTGTATGCCCGCGCCACGGGCGCGTAAAAAACCGGCAAATTCCAGCAGTAAACGCTGTGTCGCAAACACCAACGCCGCGCTGTCTGCGGTAGGGGCCGGTAAAGTCAATCCGGCGCTGAATTGCATCGGCGCCACATAGGCGACACGCGGATCTGCCGCATCGCCTCGCGCACGATCCATCTGGTGGAGCACCTCTGCGCCAAAACGCCGCACCAGACTGTCGCGCGGCAAACGCCAGACATCGCGTAAATAACGCAAGCCCACGGCCTGCAGCTTATCCAAGACCAACGGCGCCCATGGCAGGCGCGAAATGGGCGAACGCCCTAACACCACGAGCGCATCTTGCGGGACGACGACGATGATGCCCTGGTGGGCATGCGCCAACCAATA
>JAOUGF010000254.1 GCA_029857925.1 Gammaproteobacteria bacterium | reverse complement strand
ATGAAATTTGGATATACGATCATCTATGTTCCCGATGTCTCTGCCTCACTCTCCTTCTTCGAGGAGGCGTTCGGATTTACTCGCCGTTTTCTACACGAATCTGGAACTTATGGTGAACTTCAAACCAGTGAAACAACCCTTGCATTTGCAGCACATGAACTAGCCGAAATGAACTTCAAAACAGGACACGTTCAAGCAAGTAAATCATCGGAACCACTCGGGATCGAAGTGGCTTTTGTTACTGAAAATGTTCGTGGTGTTCACGAGCGTGCGCTCATAGCAGGCGCGGTGGAGCTTGCGTCGCCGGTATCAAAACCTTGGGGTCAAGTTGTGTCCTATGTTCGCTGCCCTGATGGTACTCTTGTAGAACTCTGTACCCCGGTTTCCCCTTGATGCTTAAGGTTATATTTTATGAATGATGGAAGGGTGGAGCAATTGCTAAGCGATCTTTGCCTGACAAATCAGGCTGGATATGCTCTGGTACAGGAAGTCAGAAAGGAAGTCTATTCTGCTGTGCCGAATGCTTCAGAGTGTGTGATGTATGGTGGATTCATGTTTGCGGCACCTGCGAAATTCTGCGGTGTTTTTGCATACACTGAGCACGTGTCTATAGAGTTTGGTCGGGGGTGTGATCTCAAAGATCCTCACCGCGTACTCGAAGGCAGCGGTAAACTACGTCGCCACATCAAGGTTCAGACGTTCGCAGATATTAAGTCAAAGCACCTACGTGCCTATATTGCACAAGCACACGAAAACAGCTGTGGAACATGATCGGTACCACTATCACTTACCAAATGGGGCATAACAAATCGCTCCAGCCGACGCCAAAAAGTGGCACGGCTGAGCTCAATCGTTAGCTTCTCTCGTTGGTCAACCTCAAGTTTCTTGAATATTGACCGTAATTACATTATAGTTACATTCAGTATTTTCGAGGTAGGCATAATTTATGGCCCATTTAGTTAAAATCGGAAACTCTCAAGGAATTCGCATTCCTAAGTTGTTGATTGAGCAAGCCAATTTAGAAGGAAAAGAGCTTCAATTGCAGGTAGTAGAAGGGGGCCTTCTGGTATCTCCGGTAAATGGGCCAAGGGAAGGCTGGAAGGAGTCTATAGAAGCAATGGTGGCCGCTCAAGGTGCTGAAAAAATAGATCATGAATGGCTTGATGCGCCATTATCAAACGACGATGATTTGGAGTGGTGATGTCTAAAATTAGCCGATTTCAAGTTTGGTTGGTAGAACTTAATCCAACTGTTGGAAAGGAAATAAATAAAATTCGGCCGTGTGTTGTCATCTCCCCCGATGAAATGTCACCTCTTGCTACGGTATTAGTTGCGCCAATGACTTCGAAAGGTTTTGAGTTTCCTTGTAGGATCAAGTGTACTTTCAAAAATACAACAGGTTTGATTCTTCTCGATCATATTCGAGCTGTAGATAAGCAGCGATTGGTGAAGAAAATGGGCGCAATAGAAGAACACACGCAACTTGAATTGTGCTCTCGACTCCAAGAATTGTTTGCGTATTGAATTTTCAAGAAGCTAACAAGCGAATCGATTGCGCGCCCGCAGTAGCGGCCGCCCTACCTCGCTTGCGCTCGGCGGCTCATTCGAACGTTAGCTGATTCACATGATCGCTGAGACTTGGCATTAAATATTTTGTCTCGACAAAATATTTGTGGAGCGAACGTGCGTAGAGTCATTTGTGGGAGCTGTGTTGCGCCGCGAGTGGCGCGACGCTGCGGACGCAGGACGGCCCAGGCCGCCGATGGCAACAATCGCCGCCGAACGCAGGCATTTTGGGGTATGGATGCCCCAAAATGTATACGCGTACGGCGGCGCTATCAGTTTTGCGTTGGACGAATATAGGAAAGCGAATGATAGGAAAGTGTCTTTGTGGACAGATTGTTTTTCGGGTGTCAGGCACGTTACCCTATTTTTATCAATGCCACTGTGGATTGTGTAAAAAGGCTACTGGAGCGGCAGCAAGCACAGGTTTCGTGGTTGGCGTAGATAAACTGGAGTGGATTACGGGAAAAAGTAAAATTAGTTCATACACAACGGAAAAAGGATTCCGATCAGATTTCTGTAACAATTGCGGTAGTCCGGTGCCTAATAAAATGAACGTTGGTGAGTATATATGGATACCGGCAGGCACTTTAGAGGGCTCTGTAGAAAGTAGGATAGGAGCCCACATTTTCACTGAAAATAGAGGCTCCTGGGAATTGGATACTTCGAATTGCCTGGTGTTAAAGAACGGCCCTGATAACATAGATGAATTCATGCATTCATTGATTCGTGAGTAAAGATCATACAAGCGTATTCAGGTAACGCCAAAAAGCGGTGCGCCTGATGCATCGTTATGTGCAAAAGAGATAAATAGTGAAGATAGGAACACTTGTGCTATTCGTCGGAAAGATGGGGGCGGGAAAATCGACAAAGTCAAAACAACTTACTCGAGAACGTAACGCTGTCTTGATTTCTGAAGACGAATGGTTGTCAGCACTTTATCCAAAACAAATTACCACCCTTCGTGACTACTTTCACTTTTCATCGTTATTAAAACCGTTGGTTAAGTCCCACGTGGTGAATATCCTAAAAACGGGTACAGATGTAGTTATGGATTTTCCGGCAAACACCGTAAGTCAACGAAGTTGGTTCAAAGAATTAGTCTCCGAAGCATGTTCTCCAACGGAACTTTTCTATCTGAATGTGAGCAACGATATATGTTTGAGACAAATAGAAAAAAGACGTATGGAAAATCCGGAAAGGGCTATCTATGACACGGAGGCAATGTTCAATGAAGTCACCAAGTACTTTCAAGAGCCCAATCCGAACGAAGGTTTTAATATTCAAGTTGTGGAGCAAAGCGCATAACAATGCGCTGAGAAAACTGTTTGTTTTTCTAGCGCCGACCTGGGTTCTGCGCCGTTTCACGTCGCAAAACGCAGGTGGGCTAGTGCAGCGCAATGTGCAGACGAGATAAAGACACTAGAAAGAAAATCAGAAACGAAATATGAACTCGGCGATGGAGATTTAAAGATGCTAAAAATTTTTGAACCAGACTATCTCAAATATGAGGGCGTACGGAGGATAAATATTTACTTGTTAAAGACTGTATTTCTGCTAATGTTCCTATTTCTTGGAATGGACGCTTGGTCCGCGATTATTTTGAATAGGGGTAGTTGGAATCCTGCTGAGGCGGCGGCGTGGTGTATTTGGGCGGCGTTTTCGGTGTTGTCAATTTTCGGATTTCTACGTCCCTTAATGTTCATACCTCTATTGATACTCGAAATTGTGTATAAGTCTATCTGGCTGATTATTGTTGCCTACCCCCTTTGGATCGCGGATAGTTTAGCTGGTTCGCCCGCTGAAAAAATGACTTATGCATTTCTTTGGGTTGCACTTCCAATAGTAGCAGTACCCTGGGGTTATACTGTTAGAAAGTATTTTCTAGGAAGGTCGTTACAATCCAATTGAGCATGTTTTTTGAGTCAAACATCCATGTCTATTCGAGGACAATGTATGCAAGGTTATCGTAACGAATTAAGCGAAATGTGGCATTAAAGAGAGGCGCACATAACAATCCAATGAACGAACCACTTATTGCGCTCGCACCGACCAAAGTTCTGCGCCGCAGCACGGCACAAAACTTGGCAGTTTATTGGAAAGTTATGCGCCATCACTGAGTGATAATTGTTCATGAAATTCGGATATACGATCATCTATATTCCTGATGTCTCTGCCTCACTTGCCTTCTTCGAGAGTGCGTTTGGGTTTTCTCGCCGCTTCCTTCACGAATCGGGAACCTACGGTGAACTTCAAACCGGTGAAACAACCCTAGTTTTCGCCGCGCATGAGCTAGCGGAAATGAACTTCAAAACAGGGCACGTTCAAGCAAGCAAATCACCGGAACCACAAAGATGTCAAACTCAAAGTGGCGGACAGCGCGATTGAAAAGCTCTTAGAAAAGGTGCGCGGACTGACCCGTCGTACGATAGGCCGCCGTTTATACCCTATCATAATGTACTCGTCTGCGAGATATAGACAAATGGATACGACGCAAACTACGCTGTTACCAATGGAAGCAATGGGGAAGCGCGGGCTATCGGGAATTGCGCAAACGCGGTGTAACAGTGCGAGAAGCCTGGAACACCGGCAAATCGGCGCATGGCCCGTGGCGCTTGTCGAAAACCCCTGCGTTGACGTTGGCGCTACCGGCGAGGTATTTTAATGCACTGGGATTACCGTCAATTGTTGAGCGGTAGGAAATATGTTCAGAGCCTGCCACGCGTAGCGCTTTGGGCATCGAACCGCCGTGTACGTGACCCATACGCACGGTGGTGTGGGAGGGAGGGGCCGTGAGGCTTCTTCCTCTCCCAATTAAGTGTTTAAATCATAG
>JAOUGF010000253.1 GCA_029857925.1 Gammaproteobacteria bacterium | reverse complement strand
CGCCAAGGCGGTAGTCTTACGTTTGTCAGCCAGACCTGGGCGCGTCAGGTCGAGCCTATCAATCCCTTATGGCTGGTACAAGGCGATAACAACATCGGGTTCGCGGTGCCCGACGGTCAGACCGGAAACTATGGCGTGAAAAATGTGCGCATCGTCGCCGAGCTGGACAATGGCGCGAATTTCATCAGCGGCATCAGCGCGGCCAACGATGACCCCAGTCATCCCGTCGCCCACCTACTGGATGGCGACACGGCGACTGGATGGCGGCCTTACGGCGGCAACGCCGCGCGCGCGGCCAAGACGGCGGTAGACGTCGTCTTTGATCGCGCCCATCAGTTGGACAGCGTCGAGTTTTACCTCGCTGGGGTGTTGGAGGGCAATCTGTCGGTAGACGTGTTGGTCGATGGCGCTTGGCGCACCGGCGGCGGCACCCTGCAAGCGCGTAAGCTGGTATCCGGTTGGAACAACCTGCCGGTAGACACCTCCGCTGTGCAAGGGCTACGCCTCAACTTCAGCGGTGGCGCGGGTAGCAGTGCGGAGATCGGCGAGCTCATGTTCACCGGCTCGCATGTCGGCGTGGCCAATGTCAACGCGCTGCGCATCAGCTATCCCGAAAACGGCGAATATTACGGTCGCACCGCGCTGGTACGCGGCTACCTCGCGCTGGCTGACAATGGCTCCGGCGCACCCAAGCTCACGATAGGCGGCAAGTCCGTCAACCACGATCAGGGCGCCTTCGAGGCGCTGATATCGAAAAACGACGTCGGCCTGCGCCACCAGTCGAATGCGACGCCGTGGGAACTGGAAGTGAAAGCGCGGTATCCCGATGGCGAGACCCGCACCCAAATCGTCCACCTGAACCAGATCAAACACGAAAACGCCGGACGCGATCGTTTGCGGATGCTGTACGCGATGGCGATCGCGGGCTTGGGCGACCAATCCCTGGATTATGACGGCGCGCGACTCGACGTCGGCAGCGGCGCGGTGGACAGCGAGGTTACGTTGGCCGTCGAATCCCTGAAGGTGCATCAAGTGCCCCAACTCGATCCGGGCATGACCAACGTGACGCGCGGCCCGCGCGCCGGTTATCGCTTCTCGCCGCACGGCATGAAATTCAAAAAGGCGGTGACGCTGAAGCTGCCCTATGACAAGAAATTGATCCCTAAAGGGCTCAGCGAGCAAGATATCAAAACGTATTACTACGACGAACAGGCCGGGCGCTGGAAGGCCTTGCAACGCATCGCGGTTGACGCGCAAAAAGGCGAAATCGTCAGCCTGACCGACCACTTCACCGACATGATCAACGGCACCATCGTGGTGCCGGAGCACCCGCAGGTGGCCGACTTCAACCCCACCAGCATCAAAGACATCAAGGCCGCCGATCCCGGCGCCGCGATCAACCTGATCGAGCCGCCGCAGGCGAACAACTCCGGCGACGCCAGTCTGAATTATCCGCTCGAATTACCGGCGGGCCGCAACGGCATGCAGCCGCAATTGAGCATCGCCTACAACTCCGGCGGCGGTAACGGCTGGCTGGGCGTGGGTTGGGATTTGAGCGTGCCGTCGGTCAGCGTCGAGACACGCTGGGGTGTGCCGCGTTATCACGCCACCAAAGAGACCGAAACCTACGCGCTGGAAGGCAAGATGCTGACGCCGGTCGCGCATCGCGGCCAACCGCGCAATCGTCAAACCGGTAATGTGCGGTTTTATCCGCGTGTCGAAAGCGATTATAAGAAAATCATCCGCCACGGCGACGCCCCTGGCAATTACTGGTGGGAGGCGATCGACAAAAACGGCAAGAAATTTTTCTATGGCGGCGATGGTACGCAAGCCGATCTCGCGGCGACATTGAATGCCGTGAGCCCGAGTACCGGGCAACGGGTCATCGCGAAATGGATGTTGCGCAAGGTCGTGGACACCAACGGCAATACGATTGATTACGCCTACGACACGGTTGCCGATCCGGGCATGGCCAGCAGCGCCGAACTGGGCACCCAACTGTATCCGAGCGAAATCCGTTATACCGGGCATGGCGCGGAAACCGGTGCGTACAAAGTTAAATTCGTGCGGGATCGTGTAAGAGGAGAACCGTTGCGCGGCGATGTATCGATCGATGGCAAATACGGGTTCAAAGTGGTCATGCGCGATCGTCTGCGCGGCATCGAAGTGTATTTTAAAGACAAATTGGTGCGCGGTTACGAATTGAATTATCGTAGCGGTACGTTTGGTAAGACCTTGTTGATCAGCGTGCAACATCGTGACGCCAACGGCTTGGTATTCAACACGCACTCGTTCAATTATTTCGACGATATCTCAACGCCGGACGGCAATTATGCGGGGTTGAGCACGAGTAATTCTTCGGACTTCAGAAGTCAGCAGGAAGGTGACGTAGCGATTACATTTCGTGGTACCGGTTATGGTGCCAGCCTAATTAGTGGTAACAAAGGCACTACAATAGGCGGTAATATTTACGCCGGTATCGGTGTCGGCGGCAAGTCGGTTTCGGGGGGGGCAAGTTTCGCCGGAAACTGGTCCAACTCGCAAGGGTTGGAGTCATTAATGGATATCGACGGGGACGGTCTACCCGACAAGATTTACCGCAAGGGCGGCGGCTTGAGTTATCGCCCGAAACTATTGAACGCCCCAGGATTCGGTAGCGAACGTGCGCTTCCGGGCACCACGTACACCTCGCGCGAAAAGGTTTTTACTTATTCGGTGGCAGGCCAGCTATTCGCAGCGGGTGCATCGGGTAGCGTTGACACCGGTGAATCCAGCAACACGCAGGATATTTATTTTACAGATGCGAACGGCGATGGATTGATGGATTACGTAAAGGGAGGCGTGGTTTTGTTTAATATGAAAAAGTCCGCGGAAAACGCGGTCAGTTTCGATCCGAACAGTGTGCTATCAGCGTCGCCATTGCCGGGCGGCGCCACGGGTGTGTTAAAAGATGTATTCCCCGATCCGAACGCGGCCAAACGCAAATTACAAGCGCAAAATCCGTTGATCGATGCGCTACGTGTTTGGGTTGCACCCTATTCCGGGACGGTCGAACTACAAGGCGATGTCAATTTGGTGCCTACCGACGGCGCGATTTTGGATGAATACGAAACAGCCGACGGCGTGCGCGTTGCCGTACAGCATAATGGTAATCCCGACAGCGGGCTGATTATCGGGCCGCGCGATTATGCGGTAAAGGCGATGCCCGGTTCGAAGCGGTATACCGTAGCCAAGGGCGATCGGATTTTTTTCCGCGTGCAGTCCTTGATGGACGGTGCCTTCGATACCGTGCGTTGGACGTCCAACATCGACTACCTGTCATTGAATGGCAAGGCGCCGCTGGTGGGTTGGACGGATGCCAACGCACTGAGTCCTTATCACTACAACGCGACCACCGATTTCAACTTATCCGGCCGCGCCAACGCGGTGCTAAATGCGCCCTACAGCGGCACGCTCAAAATCACCGGCGATATGATTAAGTCGCGCGTCACCACTGACGATGTGGGCGTGCAAATTCTGAAAAACGATACGGTGGTGTACAATGGTACGTTGGCTGCCGCTACGGTTGCCACGCTGGCGGTGGACGCGAGTATCCCCGTATTGCGGGACGACAGCATACGGTTGCGTGTGGTTAACGATACGCAAATCGATTTGACGTCCGTACAATGGAAACCCACGGCGTATTACACTTCCGCATATCAAGAGGCCTCTGACAGTAATGTAGGGCCTAACAAGGAAGATTTAGGTTCAACGCCACAAGTGCAGATCGAAACCAAAAATGCGGCGAACGAATACATTTTGAAGGTGCCGGTGTCGTATACGATGGAAAATTATGGCGGCGCGCTCAAAACCCAAGCCGAACCTGCGCGCGGCTGGATCGCGCCCAAAACCGGCGTGGTGTACATGACGCCATGGTTGGAATTCAACGACGCCAAATTCAGCGGTGAACTGTATTTCTCGCTCAAGCGCGACGGCCGTGGATTCAACAAATCGAAATTGGTCTACGTTAAAGGCGTGGGTCCCGCACCCTACAGTAATACCATCGTGATGGATGTCGTCGAAGGTAAAGAGTATTTTGTAGAATTCACATCGCGCGACCCAAATATTACGCCAAAGATCGCCGCCGCGGTGGTCACGTTGTCCTATGGCAGCAGCACGCCTTGGCGCGCACCGTTGACCGCCGACACGACGGTAGCGGCGGACATTCACATCAAACAAGCGATCACGCCGCTGGGCGATCCGCCGCCGCAATATTTGGAGAGCAGTACAATGTGGGGGGGTGGTACCACTAAAACCGTTAATCCCGCGTACACAGCGTATATGGTCAAAAAGGCCTACGCAGGTCACGCGCCTGGCAAATTGTTATTTGTTGCGCGCAGGGGCAGCGAAATACTGCTAAAA
>JAOUGF010000252.1 GCA_029857925.1 Gammaproteobacteria bacterium | reverse complement strand
CATTGTCTTCGCGTATAAAATATAGCTGTCCATTAGGCAATACGCGGGGGCTGCCGGTATCGCCTCCATAGTGTGTAACCGCGCGTCCTTCTTTGATGACGCCCTGTTGTTCAGTGGCTTGAATGTCGAGGTTATAACGTGTTTTCACCCACGCCTCAAACTCGGGCCACAGCGCTGTGAGGCGCTTGCCTAAGACTTGGCGTGCATTGTAATTGACGAAAAACGGTAATAGATTATCACTATATTCACGCATCAGTTCTTCGACCTTTTCGCGACCGTATTTTTCTTCCACGAATTTGAAAAATTCGACGCCATAGAGATAACGCACGGTCCCCCCGGGCCACGTGCTGACATCTTGGTTGATTTGGTAAAGCGGTTTGATGCCCTCCATTACTTCGGTGCGCATCATCATGCGAAACATGCTGCTTTGTCCGCGTCCTATCCCCTGCGCTTTATCCGTTTCGTAAAACGTCGCGATACCTTCTATACCCCAAAAGGGTTGCAGCATATTGGGAAAAAGAAAGGGCAGCCGCCCAAACGTTTCACGCGTGTCGCGCACACGCCCCCGCGCCATATCCAAGTGCAACACATGCGCATATTCGTGTTCTATGAGTTTTTGTAACCAGTCGCCACGGTCTATCAATTCCAAATTATTGGGGAGCACCATATAAAGTTCGATGTGCAACGACGGAAAGACCTGGGTACCGCCATTTGACAGGTCAAATTTATCCGCGAGTACGATATCGGTGACCCCCAACGGCGCCCAACGCATTTCTTTAGTCAACTTGGCATGTGCTTGTTCTGCCGTGGCAAGCACCAAGGGTGCCCAAGATTCCTCGCCCGTATGAAAATGGACATTAAAATGTTCACTGCGCACGGTATACCATTGCAGGGCGGGATCGTAACGTGAAGACGCAAGCGCAAGAGAGTTCAGTGTGGCCATCAAAACTAAAATTATCAGAGCCCATAAATCGTTCGCCCCTACCCGTGCCATCCGCGCTTCTTCCTTCGTTTTGTTGGCAAAGGGTTGGATTGTAGCACGAAGCCCGCACATATCTACTGCGTGACTTCTACTTCATCTGTTATCTTTATATGCCACTATAACTATTTGTTTTAAATGTATATTTATAGTGTTTAAAATATTCATTCTCTAGGGGATTGCCGAATGGCAATGCGCTCGTTAGACTATGCGCACTTCCTTCATCAGGAAACCCAATATGACGCCCATGCCACCCCTTGCAGGGTTGGCCCATGCGTTTTTAGCATCTTATCGTACTGCCGATATCCCTTTAAACGCATTCGTTCCGCACACTAATTGGGCACTAGAAGAACGGCGTAATCGTTAGTAACGTCTCATCCATGTTGTTAATGTAATTAAATATTTGGAAAAATTATGGCTACGAAAAGCGCAGCAGTACGCATACAACGCTATGTCATCACCGGTGTTATTACGTTGATTCCGATCTGGATAACGCTTTTGGTATTTGAGTTCATCTATAACCAGTTATCGAAGTTCGGTAAACCGGGCGCGATGGGCATTGCCGCGTCGGTACAAGAACTCAACCCCACACTCGCCGAATGGGTAGTTCACCCATGGGTCCAGTCTACGCTGGCCGTGTTGGTCACGTTGGCAATGTGTTATCTGTTGGGTTGGACGGCCACCAAGGTGTTAGGGCGCCGATTACTCAGTCTTTTCGACGCCTTTATGGTACGCATCCCTATGGTGCAATCCATTTATGGCGCGACTAAGAAACTGGTGGCTTCGTTACAACAAAAGCCGGAAGGTATGCAACGTGTGGTGCTCATTCATTTTCCAGCGCCCCACTTACGTACGATAGGCTTTGTCACCAAGATTTTGCGTGATAAAACGACTAATCGCGAGCTCGCCGCCGTGTATGTACCGACGGCGCCCAATCCTACGTCCGGTTACATGGAGATCGTCCCTGTCGAGGACCTGATACCGGTCGATTGGACGATGGACGAGGCAATGACCTTTATTATCACTGGGGGGGCGGTCGCCCCGGACACCATACAGTACACTCCACCCACCGCGGCTGAACAGAGCCCGCCCGTTTGATCCCCCGGCGCGCGCGGACGGGCCTCTTACACATCGTCGCGTCGCGCACCAGTCACGTTGATTTTGAGCCTAGCCCATAATCGCCTATAATGGCACTCCCCAACTAACGCACCGTACCGGATGAATCCCGATCTTAGCAAATTGCACCCATACCCCTTTGAAAAGCTGGCAGCACTCAAGGAAGGGGTCGTGCCGCCCGCCGGGCTACCTGCAATCACCCTTTCCATCGGGGAGCCTCAACATGCCTCCCCCGCCTTCGTGCGTGAGGCCTTTGCGAGCCAAATGGGCGGGTTCGCACAATATCCCTACACCAAAGGCAGTTTAGCATTGCGTGTAGCGATTATAGATTGGTTGACGGCACGTTTTAAACTGGCGTCGACGTTATTGGAACCGGAATCACATGTCATTCCGGTGGCGGGTACCCGTGAGGCCTTGTTCGCGTTCGCGCAGGCGACGATAGACCGTAGCCGCAAGGCCTATGTCTTAATGCCGAATCCGTTTTATCAAATCTATGAAGGCGCGGCGTTGCTGGCCGGCGCAACACCCTGGTACATGAACACCACCACGGAAAACGGTTTTTTACCCGATCTTGACGCAGTGCCTGAACATGTTTGGCGCGATTGCCAACTGATCTATATCTGCAATCCCGGCAATCCTACCGGGGCGGTGATGGACGAGACCTATTTGCGCAGGCTTTTAACATTTGCCGAACGCTATAATTTCGTGATTGCGTCCGATGAGTGCTATTCAGAGATTTATCCGGATGAGGATCGCCCGCCACTGGGACTCTTGCAAGTCGCGGCGGCGATGGGCAATACCCAATTCAAACATTGCGTGGTGTTTCATAGTTTGTCCAAACGCTCGAACCTACCCGGGTTGCGATCCGGTTTTGTTGCGGGAGATGCGCAAATCCTCGCGCAATTCCTCAAGTATCGCACCTACCACGGCTGCGCGTTACCGCCGCCCACCCAGGCGGCAAGCATCGCCGCATGGCAGGATGAATTACACGTTCAAGAAAACCGAGCGCTTTATCGCAAAAAATTCGCTGCGGTTTTAGATATCCTGCGCCCCCACATCTTAGTGCATGCGCCGGACGCGAGTTTTTACCTATGGTTACACACGCCTATCGCGGATACGCAATTCACGCAGATGCTTTTTGCCCAACAAAATGTCACTGTGCTTCCCGGGAGTTTTTTGTCGCGCGATGTCCATGGCAGCAATCCGGGCGCGAATTATGTGCGCATCGCACTGGTCGCGCCGGTGGCGGAATGCATCGAGGCGGCACAGCGTATTACCCATTTTTTACAACACCGTATTTGAACGAGGAGCACACCAATGAACGAACTACAAGCCATTATTGAGCAAGCATTCGAGCGCCGCGCGGATATCACACCGCGCAACGTTGAACCCAAGGTCAAAGAGGCGGTGATGAGCGTCATCGATTTATTAGACAGCGGTAAAAAGCGCGTGGCGGAAAAAATTGACGGCAAATGGGTCGTACACCAATGGCTGAAGAAAGCGGTGTTATTGTCTTTTCGTATTGAAGACAACGTCGTCATGCAAGGCGGTTACACCAATTTCTTTGACAAAGTCCCTTCCAAATTCGCCAATCGCGGGTCACGTGAATTTGCCGAAGGCGGTGTACGGGTGGTGCCGCCTGCGACCGCGCGCAAGGGTTCTTTTATTGCGTCCGGCGTGGTGTTGATGCCTTCCTATGTCAACATCGGCGCGTATGTCGATAGCGGAACAATGGTGGACACTTGGGCCACCGTCGGCTCTTGCGCACAAATCGGCAAAAACGTGCATCTTTCCGGTGGCGTAGGTATCGGCGGCGTACTGGAGCCCTTGCAGGCCAACCCGACCATCATCGAAGACGATTGTTTTATCGGCGCGCGTTCCGAGGTCGTCGAGGGTGTCATCGTCGGCGCCGGGTCGGTGATTTCGATGGGCGTGTACATCGGCCAAAGTACGCGCATATATAATCGCGCGACGGGCGAAATCACCTATGGTTACATCCCGCCGGGTTCTGTCGTCGTATCGGGCAACCTGCCCTCCAGCGACGGCAAATACAGCTTGTATTGCGCTGTAATTGTCAAACAAGTCGATGAAAAGACGCGCGGTAAGGTCGGCATCAACGAATTGTTACGGGATATCTAAGCCTCGATGAACTCGCCTACGGTGGAACTCGCGTTAAATCTCGTCGGTCGTCGCTCGGTCACACCGGAAGATGCCGGTTGCCAAGAAACGATGATCGCGCGTCTAGAGAAGATCGGTTTTCGTGTGGAACGACTGCGTTTCGGCGAGGTCGATAATTTTTGGGCACGACGAGGTGATAGCGGTC
>JAOUGF010000251.1 GCA_029857925.1 Gammaproteobacteria bacterium | reverse complement strand
CTACTCGCGAATCCGACGAACCGACAAGCCCTGTGCACAACGCGCGCGGGGTTGAGTCTAGTGATGCACGAGAAACAAGTGTCTGATAAAGTTAAATAAAATGGTGGCCAGGGGCAGAATTGAACTGCCGACACGAGGATTTTCAGTCCTCTGCTCTACCAACTGAGCTACCTGGCCACGCGAAGAACGCGTATTAAACCCGCTACGGGCGTCCACGTCAAGGGTTGGACGCCTAAAAATCGCGGATTTATTTTGGCGCGACGAACGCATCGGGCATTTTGCTGCCGTCACCGAACAGAAACTTTTCCATTTCTTCGGCCAGAAACTTGCGCGCCTTGGGATCGACCAAGGACAAGCGGTATTCATTAATCAATATGGTCTGCTGACGCAACCACAGTCCCCAGGCCTCTTTTGAGATATTTTCCCAAATCCGTTTACCAAGATCACCGGGATAGGGTGGAAGATCCAGGCCTTCGGCCTCTTTTTTCAATTTGGCACACACGACGGTACGACTCATGATTGTTTCCTCGGGCTAGGTTGGGTGGGATCGAGCAACCGCAAAACAGGCGCGGCCAGACCACGATCTACGCCACTGGCGCTGTTATACCAAACTGTGGCCGTGTCTTCCATGACCAATTTGCTAGGGTTTTCCGCCAACGCATAGATCGGATGGATATCCAAGTGAAAATGGCTGAACGTATGACGCCACGCGACGCCCCGCTGTGGCGTGCTGAGGCGTAGACCGAGCCGCGTATAGGCCCAGGCAGAGACATCTTCCTCTACACCGCATTCAGGCAGCGCCCACAGGCCACCCCAAATGCCGGTAGGCGGGCGCTTTTGCAGCAACACCTCGCCTTGCGCGTTGCGCAAGATCAACATCGCGGTGGTTTTTATCGGTAAGGCCTTGCGCGGCTTGGGCGCGGGTATCGCGCCGACCAAACCGCCATGCAATGCAACACAGGCGGCTTGCAATGGGCAGCGCACACAATCCGGACGGCCACGCGTACACAAGGTCGCCCCCAGATCCATCATCGCTTGGTTGTAATCCGCACAACGTGCGCTCGGGGTATATTGCTCCGCCGCCGCCCACAGATCGCGCTCCACGGCAGGCGCACCCGGCCAGGCGGTGATCCCCAGCACGCGACACAGCACGCGTTTGACGTTGCCATCCAAAATCGTATGACGCTGCCCGGTACCTAAAGACAAAATCGCCCCCGCCGTCGAACGACCTATGCCAGGCAGGGCCATCACGGCGTCAAGTTCACGCGGAAATTCGCCACTGTGCTGATCTATGATAATGCCCGCAGCGCGATGCAGGTTGCGACCGCGCGCGTAATAACCCAGGCCCGACCATAAGGCCAACACCTCGTCCTGACTGGCCGCCGCCAGTGACGCGAGATCCGGGAAACGCAGCATGAAGCGCGCGAAATACGGGATCACCGTCGCGACCTGGGTCTGTTGTAACATGATCTCGGACACCCACACGCGATAGGGCGTAGGTTGCTGTTGCCAAGGCAGGTCTTTGCGCCCGTATTGATCAAACCAGGTCAATACGCGCACACCGAACTGATCTGCGGTCAGCGGTTGTGGGGTGACAGTTAATGCATCCATCGTAAATTCGCGTTAAAATGCCTAGTTCTACACCGGGAGAACGTCGAGTGCCACACGCGGTAACACAGCCTTTGACGATTCTACACGATTCGCTGAGCGTCGCGGGCATGGCCCATCTCACCGAATTTACACAGCGCGAACGCGTGGTACGCGCGCTGAAGGGTTGGTTGGGTCTGACATTGGCCGCTGCGGTGACGGTATTTGTCCCAATATTACATTTTGTATTGGTGCCATCCTTGGTCATCGGCGGTATCGTCGTAGGGGTGCAGCGTATGCGCACCACGCGTATGTATACCCGCGCCGACGGCACCTGCCCGCGCTGCCAAAAGGCAGTAGAACTGAGCCTGGATACCGCTCAAAGATTTCCGAAATGGACCTATTGCCCGCATTGTCGGGCGAGTTTAAAGCTCATAATGAGGTAGTTATGCGACTGACGCTGGCCTTGATCATGGTCGCAATTATGTTAGGCGCGGGCGCAATTAGCCTGATACTGTTTTTATTTCAAACGGGATTGGTTGGGTAGGGCGTGTTTGGAGCGGGTGATGGGAATCGACACTTTGCACAGCAAACTGGACGTGCGCCTTGCGCACGCCCGCAGGGCGAAGGCCGGAACGGCCTAAGTCAGCCCACGCCGAACGGATTCGAAATTTGTTTGGAGCGGGTGATGGGAATCGAACCCACGCTATCGGCTTGGGAAGCCGAAGTTCTACCATTGAACTACACCCGCGTAGGCGCACATTAACGTGAATTTTACGATCAATGTCAAGAGGTTTGTGAGTGTTGGAAATTGTCGTTAACGGTGAAGCACGTGCCGTACAATCGGGTTATACCGCGGCACAGCTCGTCGCTGCATTGGATTTGACCGACCGGCGCATCGCGATGGAGGTCAATCGCGAGATCGTGCCGCGCAGTCAATATGCGAATTTTGTGTTCTCCGCCGGTGATCGCGTGGAAGTGGTCCAGGCAATCGGCGGGGGTTGAGGTGTAATATGTCCAATCAAGGCAGTATCCAAGATCCCCTTATCATCGCGGGACGCAGTTATCGCTCGCGACTGTTGGTTGGCACCGGCAAATATAAAGACCTGGCCGAGACCAAGGCCGCGACCGAGGCCAGTGGCGCCGAGATCGTCACCATTGCGGTGCGCCGCACGAACATCGGCCAAAACCCTGGTGAACCCAACGTGCTAGAGGTGCTACCGCCCAGCCGCTATACGCTGCTGCCGAATACGGCAATGTGCTACACCGTCGAAGACGCCGTGCGCACCTGCCGCTTGGCGCGTGAATTGTTGGACGGCCACGACCTGGTCAAATTAGAGGTCTTGGGCGACCAAAAGACGCTCTACCCGGACGTCGCGGCGACCTATGAGGCGGCGAAGATACTGATTAAAGACGGCTTCAAAATCATGGTCTACACCAACGACGACCCGATCGCCGCGAAGCGCTTCGAAGAAATGGGCTGCGTCGCGGTGATGCCGCTGGCCGCGCCTATCGGTTCCGGCTTGGGCATACGCAATCCGCACAATATTCGCCTGATTATCGAAAACGCGAAGGTGCCGATCTTGGTCGATGCCGGCGTCGGCACCGCGTCCGATGCGGCCATCGCGATGGAACTGGGTTGCGACGGCGTGCTGATGAACACCGCGATCGCCGGGGCGAAAGACCCGGTGCTAATGGCCTCCGCGATGAAAAAGGCGATAGAGGCCGGACGCGAGGCCTTCCGTGCCGGGCGCATCCCGCGCAAGGCCTATGCGAGCGCGTCTTCACCCATCGATGGGACGTTTTTTTAGACGTCGTTATGGCTATAGAAAAACTCAGCGCACCGTTGCGCACGATACGCAGCTTCGTGCGTCGCGAAAGCCGTATGTCGAATACGGCGCGGCTGCAATTACAAGAATTATGGCCGCAGCACGGCGCCGACGCCGCACAATTGGCCGACCCGATCGCCTTGTTCGGTCGTGACGCACCACTGCATGTTGAAATCGGCTTTGGCAAGGGCGACAGCCTGCTGGCGTTGGCCCAAGCGCACCCCGAGTGCAATGTGCTGGGCATGGAGGTCTACCGCCCTGGCGCCGCGCACTGTATGGCAGAGGCGGCACGTCTGGGGCTGCACAATCTACGCATCGCGATCGAAGATGCGAAAGAGGTGTTGGAAACTAAATTCCCTGACGCAGCGATTACTGCGCTGTACGTGTTCTTCCCCGACCCTTGGCCCAAAAAACGCCACCACAAACGGCGCTTAATCAATCCCGAATTCGCCGCGTTGGCGGCACGCAAATTACACCGCGACGGTATTTGGCGCTTGGCGACCGATTGGGCGCCTTATGCGGAACAAATGCTCGCGGTGTTAAATGCCGAACCCGGCCTGCGCAATGAAAGCGCAGAGCGCGGCTATGTGCCACGCCCCGACACGCGTCCATTGACGCGCTTCGAACAACGCGGTCAGCGCTTGGGGCATGCGGTGTTTGATCTGGCCTATAGCCGCGTGTAACTATTATCAAGCCGCCCCTTACACCGACACCCCAATCAGCTCTACAGACTGCTCAGCAAGCTACTGAACTTAGGCGGCTTTCTGCTACAATGCGTTATGACTTTTTTCATTCATCAAAGCCCAACAACGCGCCCACTTTTATGAACGATCC
This sequence comes from Gammaproteobacteria bacterium, assembly GCA_029857925.1. GTDB lineage: Bacteria > Pseudomonadota > Gammaproteobacteria > S012-40 > S012-40 > CAKKRP01. The sequence continues at coordinate 211 of JAOUGF010000251.1, read as the reverse complement.
CGCGCTCATTCAACGCTTGCTGGCCGGAGATGAGGCGGCGTTTCGCGCAGTTGTCACGGAATTCCAACGTCCGATGCTGGCTGTGGCGCGTGCAATCGTAGGCCCCGCGTTTGCTGAAGAAATTGTCCAAGAATCATGGTTGGCCGTATTAAATAACCTGCGTAATTTTGAAGGCCGCGCCAGCCTCAAGACCTGGGTACTGCAAATCGTC
>JAOUGF010000250.1 GCA_029857925.1 Gammaproteobacteria bacterium | reverse complement strand
AAATCGCGTCAAATACTGCGAAGAAAATCACGGTAGATATTGTCGATAATGACACGCAGAAGTTTTCTCGGGTACGTAAGGTCGCGCCCATGGGCGTCAATAAGTGTATCGAAGATATTGTGGATGGTAGCGGTAAAACCGTTGTAAGGCGCAATAGTGCAGGGTGTGTGGCCAACGGGATTGGATTCTTAGGCCAGGATGCGCTCGACAGAACCCCAATCAGTTATACGGCGTACAAAAATGACGGTACAGAGGTGCCGACAAGTGATTTGTTAAAATATACTGTGGTAGAAACAGTGGTAGATACAGTGGTAGTTAAAAAAACTGTACCCGTTGATATCAGTGTGTGGGCAAACAAAAGAAACGCTGTGGCCTGTATTAAGGACAACAATACAGGGCTGACCTGGGAAGCAAAAAATTATTTGACGGCTCAAAATACGCGTACGCCAAGCCTGCACGCGTATAATCTGCGTTTTTTGGGTCTCGGCCAGGATTCTAAATCTGTCGCGTCCTGTGAGGGTTCGGGCACCATAACCGCTACTGCGTGTTTAGCGGAATTTTTTGTTGCGGAAGTTAATCATGAAAAACTATGTGGCATGACCGGCTGGCGGTTGCCAAGGATTGAGGAGTTACGCAGTCTAGCGCTGTATGATCCCGTGCCTGCAGAGAACAGCAAGCTTTATTACCATGACCAAAATTATTTTTGGTGGTTATCCGCAGGTGTGGCGCTTGCCGTAGATATTTTTGATTATACGAGCGCTGACAGTGTCTCCGGTATAAGTTTGGGTATGCCGTTTTATCCGAGTGTAGGCGGTAATGGTATTAACCAAAAAATCTTGGACAGTAACGCATATAGTTTGATGCTGGTGCATGATTGACGGCAGTGGGTATGTATTAGATTGCCTAGCGGTATGGCGGGAAAGATTATGTTTAGGAGTCCTAACTGAAATGCGGCCAATAGTGAAGGTAATAGCGATACTAGGTCTGGCACTGGGTGGCGCGATCGCAGCACACAGTGCGGAATTGATATGTTCGTCGAGTTCAAATGTAAGGGCTTCCCACCAGAGCACACCTTCCGCGCGATTTGTAATCAATACCAGTAATGCGTCGGTTGCGATAGATAAACTCACTGGCATGATGTGGGAACGTTGTAGTCTAGGGTTTACATTTCAAGCCAATGCAGCGGGCGTTGCGCATTGTGTAGATTCAGGGACGACAAACAGGTTTAGTTGGCGTGACGCTTTATCGGCGGCGCAAGCCATTCGAGATCAAGCATCGGCGGTCGTGCCGGTATTGCACAATCGCTATGGCGATTGGCGCGTACCAACGATGAAAGAATTGAGCACGATCATAGAATTTCAGTGTTGGGACCCGAGTGTGAATTTGTCAGTGTTTCCAGACACCCAGGCCGGGCCATATTGGACCAGTACACCGGCGGAAGATGCGGTAGCTATTGTTGCGCACGTGGTGGATTTTTTTTCGGGTGGAATCTCAATCCAGAATTCCGCACCGCAATCCAGTCTGAATATCAATCAATTGAGTTATGTTCGATTGGTGCGTACGTGTAAGGCTGAAGTGGATTGTCCCGGGATGCCGACCGCGCAATAGATTCATGATCACAATAAAACACCCTCCCGCCAAATAGGAGAGGGTGTGCGGTATCAAAGACCCAGGTTTTTCCACACCGCCAACGTTGGCCCGGTCTGGTTCATTGTGTAAAAGTGCAGCCCAGGTGCGCCGCCTTCTAACAATTGGCGGCACAGCGCGCTGACCACATCCTCACCATAGGCACGTAAGCCTTCTTTATCTTCTCCAAACCCCTCCAAACGTTTGCGCAACCAACGCGGAATCTCCGCGCCGCACGCGTCTGAAAAGCGCGCAAGCTGTGCGATATTGGTGATCGGCATGATGCCCGGCACTATGGGTAGGCTCAATCCCATTTTTTCACAATCTTCGACAAATCGAAAATAGGCGTCGGCATTGTAAAAATATTGGGTGATCGCGGCGTTCGCCCCCGCGTCGACTTTGCGTTTAAAGTTTTGCAAATCGGTTTTTGGGTTGGTCGATTGCGGGTGAAATTCGGGGTAGGCCGCCACTTCGATGTGAAAGTGCGCACCGGTCTCGGCACGGATGAACTCCACTAATTCGTTGGCGTGACCGAATTCGCCGACCGAACCCGCACCCATGCCTGAGGGCAGGTCGCCGCGCAGCGCGACGATACGCGTGATGCCGTTGTCACGATACGTTTTCAGGATAGCGCGGATTTGCTCGCGCGAGGAACCCACACATGACAAATGCGGCGCCGCATCGGCGCCGCTCTTTTGGATATCGACGACGGTCTCTAGCGTGCCTTGTTGTGTTGAACCGCCCGCGCCAAAGGTGACGGAAAAATATTTTGGCTTTAAACGCGCCAATTCCACACGTACTGTGCGCAGTTTTTCAGCGCCTTCAGCGGTCTTCGGTGGGAAAAATTCAAAACTGAATTGTTTGGGGTACTTGCGTTGTGTTTCCATAGCGAAATTCCTCGAATTGAGGATTGTAGGGTGGATAAACGAAGTGCATCCGCCGTGAGGCGTCGTATCAACACGTTGGTGGATGCGCTGCACTTATCCATCCTACAACTCTGCTGTCCACGAATATGTCGAAGGATGTAGGGCGGATAAGCAACGCGCATCCGCCGTAACGTGTCGAAACAACACGTTGGTGGATGCGCTGCGCTTATCCCCCTACACTTCTACAATGTCCAAATTACTTCAAGCGAATCAATAGCGATAATGATTCGGCTTGTACGGACCCGCGACCGGCACGTTGATGTAATCGGCCTGCTCCTGGGTGAGGGTGGTCAGATTCACGCCGATCTTTTTCAGATGCGCGCGCGCGACCTTTTCATCCAGGATCTTGGGCAACACATAGACCTTTTTCTCGTATTTTTCGGCGTTCTTGAACAATTCGATCTGCGCGATCGTCTGGTTCGAGAACGAGGCCGACATCACGAAGCTGGGGTGACCGGTGGCGCAACCGAGATTCACCAGACGACCCTTGGCCAGAACGATGATCTTTTTGCCATCGGGGAAGATCACGTGATCGACCTGTGGCTTGATCTCTTCCCACTGATATTTTTCCAACGACGCGATGTCGATTTCGGAATCGAAATGGCCGATGTTACACACGATCGCCTCGTCCTTCATCGCCTGCATGTGACCGTGATTGATCACGCTGACGTTGCCGGTGGTGGTGACGAAGATGTCGCCTTGGTTGGCCACGGCGTCCATCGTGACGACGCGATAGCCTTCCATTGCCGCTTGTAACGCGCAGATCGGGTCGATTTCGGTGACCCACACAGTGGCGCCCATGCCGCGGAAGGCCTGCGCGCAACCCTTGCCGACGTCGCCGTAACCGAGTACGACGCAGATCTTGCCCGCGATCATCACGTCGGTGGCGCGCTTGATGCCGTCGATCAGCGATTCGCGACAGCCGTACAGATTGTCGAATTTGGATTTGGTGACGGAGTCATTCACATTCATCGCGGGCCACAGCAATTCGCCGCGTTCCTGCATTTGATACAAACGATGCACGCCGGTGGTGGTCTCTTCGGTGACGCCACGGATGGCCTTGCCCATTTCGGTCCACTTTTTGGGATCTTCGGCCAGGCTTTTTTTGCACAGCGCGAGAAACACCTTCCATTCTTCATTGGCGCCCGCAGTGGCCGCCGGGACTTTGCCTGCGGCTTCGTATTCCGTGCCCTTGTGGATCAACATCGTGGCGTCGCCGCCGTCGTCGAGGATCATGTTGGGGCCTTTGCCATCCGGCCAGGTCAGCGCCTGTTCGGTGCACCACCAATATTCTTCCAAGGTTTCACCTTTCCACGCGAACACCGGTACGCCTGCGGCGGCGATCGCGGAGGCGGCGTGATCTTGGGTCGAGAAGATATTGCACGAGGCCCAACGCACCTGCGCGCCCAATTCCACCAGCGTCTCAATCAACACGGCGGTTTGGATGGTCATGTGCAGCGAGCCGGACACGCGCGCGCCCTTCAGCGGTTTTTGCTTGCCGAATTCTTCGCGCAGGGCCATCAGGCCCGGCATTTCGGTCTCGGCGATCTGAATTTCCTTGCGGCCCCAAGCGGCGAGGGAAATGTCCGCGACTTTATAGTCGGTGAATTTCGAATTGATAACAGCGCTCATCGTGTGTCTCCACTGGTGAACGAGCGCCGTTTAAAAAATGGGCCTCCCGCCGAGCCTGGTCCGGAATCCGGATTGCAGCGCTCCTCGGCGGTTTAGCCGGTTAGCCTTTAGATATCAAAGTGTAGCCTGGATTTAACGATTTTTGTGAAACCCCGGGGACATGACGCGTAGCCAAATCTCCGGGTTTCGCTGTGTGTAATTCCAGGATGCGATAACTATTTAATCCCAGCCGCCGCGCGCAAGGCCGGGGCCTTGTCGGTGCGTTCCCACGTGAATTC
>JAOUGF010000249.1 GCA_029857925.1 Gammaproteobacteria bacterium | reverse complement strand
GGCTGCGCGCTTGATGAACGGCAACGCCAGCGTCAGTAGTAGAAAGCGTATCGCCCAATCACCGCTGGTGTGTAATGCGGTTTCGACCGGATTGGGCCCCAGTGTGTGGTTAAAGGCCTGCCACCAAAATAATATAAAAGGCAGTAGCGACAATAAAAAGACCGCCGCCTTAGTTAGCACTATCTTGTTTTCTCGCACGAGTATACCCGTTAAAAATATTTGCGCAAATCCATGCCGGAATAAAGCCCCGCGACTTGATCGGCGTAACCGTTGAAGGGGAGTGTCTTTTGTTTAAATATCTCGCCCAGGCGGCGTTCCTTTGCTTGGCTCCATCGTGGATGATCGACCTCCGGGTTGACGTTGGCAAAAAAGCCGTATTCATTGGGCCCTGCCCGCATCCACGTAGTGGTTGGCTGGGTTTCGGTAAAGCGGATCTTGACGATGGATTTGATATTTTTGAAACCGTATTTCCACGGCGCGATCAAACGTAACGGTGCACCGTTTTGATTCGGTAATACCTTGCCGTACATGCCCACGGCGAGAATCGACAACGGATGCGTGGCCTCGTCGATGCGCAGACCTTCGACATAGGGCCAGTCCAGCACCGCGCGCTGTTGGCCGGGCATTTGCGCGGGATCATAGAGGGTTGTGAATTCGACATATTTCGCGCGTGACGTGGGTTCCAGGCGCTTAATCAATTCTTGTAGCGAGACGCCGACCCAGGGCACGACCATAGACCAGGCCTCTACGCAACGAAAGCGGTAAATGCGTTCTTCTAGCACGAGGGACTTTAACAAATCATCCAGTGCGTATTTGCCGGTCTTTTTGACCTCCCCTTCGATCTGCACCGTCCAGGGTTGCGTGCGCATTTGGCCGGCGTACAGTGCTGGCTCTTCTTTGGATGTACCGAATTCATAAAAATTATTGTAGGTGCTGACATCTTCATAGCGATTCGGCGGAACGTCTGTCGATAACCGACTAGGCCGGACGTTGGGCAGGGTGCGACCCGTCGTTGCTGCGGGCGTTGGTGCCGCAAGCAAACCAGTCGAGGTCCCGGCAATCACCAAACCCGTCACGCTTTGGATCAATTGTCTGCGTGACAAAAATAGGCTTTCTTCGGTAATGCCCGAATCGGGGATGTTAAACGGCTTTTTAATCAACATCTTGAACCTCAGTAATCGCGGGTTTCGACAGAGTGCACAGTGTGCCATAGCGCAAGTGTCTGAGTCATCGCAAAAGTATCACGGGTAACACACTATTACTAAACATAAACAGGGGGTAAGCAGTGATTATTCCGATGTTCAATCTACCTGTTGCAAGAAGGCGGCGGCAGTGTGCTATTCATTACTTGATGAAATCTTGCGCCTTATTGCGTTACAGGTTAGCCACCATCTCGTCCGCATACACTATCCCTTCGGTAAAACAGCGCTGGATGTCATCGAACGTAAGATGGATTTCCGGCAGCCTATCCCAATCGCCGCTTTCAAAGGACAGTGCGCAGTTTAATAGATCACCGAGCGGGCCTTGATGTAGCATCAACGCGCTCGCGACGTCACCGGATAATCCGATTTTGTTGACGACCTCGTGTATGGGGAGGTCTAGCATCGCATCCAAGATGGAAAACAAACCAACGGTGAACGCGGTGTCGGCATTGAGTTTACCCAGGGCCTTTGCCAAGCCTTCGCTCATCTTGGCACGCACCAGCGCGATACGCAGCATTTCCCTGCCGTGTTCACTCAGCCCGCTGAGTGCGATCAGCGTGACCCAATGTTTTAATGCATCCATTCCTAATAAGATTAATGCCGATTTAATCGACTCCACTTTTACGCGCAATCCCACTGCGGGTGAGTTGATATAGGAAATTATTTTGTAACTGAGCGCGACGTCGGATAGCACGTGTTTTTCCAAGACGCTGATATTGACGTTGGGATTTTGCATTTCGCGAAGCAATTGTAAGATAGCGATTTTATTTTGCGGCAGTTTTCGGCCTTCCATAACTTGCGGCTTTGCCAAAAAAAAGCCTTGAAAATAGGTGAACCCAATGTTTTTGAAAAACTCGTATTCTTCCTTGGATTCGATTTTCTCCGCGAGTAATTTACCAGTAAAACGGGTCAGTTTTTTAATGTCTCTTTGCAACGCCTCGCGTGACTGTAGTCGGGCGTCAAATTTGATTATCGAAACGAAAGGGAAAAAGGCCTCTTTTCTAGGTTCAAAAACAAAATCATCCAACGCTAGTGTATAGCCGCGTTCGTGCAATGCGGCGACCGCCGCGCAGGTTTCTTCGGTAGGAGGAATGTCCTCCAATATCTCCAACACCACTTTATTTTTTGTGTGAGGGATGTCGGTGTGGGAGGTTAAAAAATCTTTTGTGATATTGATAAAGGCCTTACCTGGGCCGACCAGTTTGTCTATGCCGATTTCCAAAAACGCATTGGTCACGACGCTGGCGGTGGCTTGATTTCCGTCGATGATCTTGGCGGTTTTTGCGCCGGGTGCGTCACGATAGAGCAATTCGTAGCCGTAGATTTCCAGGTGGGAATCATAGATAGGTTGTCGTGCAACGAATATCGAGTTGTCCATGCCGCTTCCTCACCCTGATTGCATTGTGGGGTACAGGAAGGCTATCGGCGTTGGGGCAGACCTACTTAACCGGAGAAAAAACATCAATAGCCTATATTTTACGCACTCTTACATATTCTTACGCATTCATTGCGCGGCTATGGCGCGGTTTATCCGTGTTGTCTGTGGTATTCACTGATGATGATCGCCGCGGCGACGGAGACATTAAGGCTTTCCACGAGACCGCTGCCAGGAATTTGGATGCTGAGATCGGCAACGCGTTGTATTGCGCTGGAAATACCGGTTTGTTCCGCGCCCAGCATAAGCACGCTGCGCGCAGTAAAACCGTGTGTATAAACGGATTTAGCGCCAGGTGCGGCATGTACGGCACACAATTGGTAACCTGCATTGCGTAATTCACCCAATTGATGACTAGGCCGTTCCAATGTCACCATGGTCACATATTCGGCGCCGCCTTCCGCGACGCGACACGCCGAGGCGGACATCCGAGGTAAACGTAGGTGCTCACCTAATATGGCGGAGACACCAAAATGTGCGCAGGTGCGTACGATGGCGCCCAAATTATGTGGGTTCTCTACACCATCCAGATACACCAGCAATGGGTTTGTGGGGGACTGCGCCGCAGGTGATTTTCGCCAGGTATCAAAACTCCATACCTCGCGTTCGAGCGCCAATAAACATATCCCCTGGTGATGTTCAGCGCGCGTAAGGCGTTCCAAGTCTTCTTCTGAGACAATGTGGTACGCCTTGCGGTGCTGTGCCGCCCATTTTAATAAAGGGCCGAATTCGCTGAGCAGGTCTTGATGGATATAGACGCGAATAATGTCTTGCGCGCGCGCCTTCCACAACGCATGGCAGGCCGCGACACCGTAATACTTCTCTTCCCTACGTGTCGGGGTGAGCGGAGTTTTACCCTGTTTGTGGCGTTCGCGTTTCATGATGAACAACTCAATTCTCTGTTCGATGCCCACTCCGGCAGGCGCCCCGCATAGTCCTGAAAGAGGGCATTCTGCGGTTCCACATGCGCTTGGGGATGGCCGACCAGGTCTGGAAAATGGTGTTGTACGACATCGTCCGCCAGGAGGCGCAAATTGTGGTGTTGATCGCGATAATTATGCACGTCAAATGAGCCGAAATGCGCATGCGACGGCGCCAGGCGTCGTAGCGTCATAGTGGTCTCGGCAAGTTCGCGGTACTCCGCAGTGTCGCTGCCCGTGACGCACGGCGCGCGAGTGGTCAGCTAATCCAGACATCGCTTTGTATCCTAACACTTCACGTATGCTGGAACGCAGTACGGCACGGCCTTCGTCCATACGCGAATAGGGTGTCGGACCGGCGCCTTTAAGCTGCAATTCCCACAAATTTCCATATGTATTACGCGCATCACCCAACAATAGTTCATACCCGTCGCCCAGTTCGGGTATATAACTACCGAATTGATGGTCCGCATAGGCTATCGCCAGGGGCATACACGCGGATGGAAGGTCTTTCCCGGACAGTTGATCGGCGTCCAATGAGGCATCATCTATTTTTAAATCCGGCAGTTGCGCCGCAGCGGCGTGTACTGCGATCAAATAGTTATCGGCACAAGGGCACGCTGGAAGCGCACTGAAAAACGCCCCAGGTAAACTGGTAAAGGTGTTGATAAATAGGGGATTTTTCCAGTTAACCATAGCGGGTATGCGGCGTCGGCATAGAGGGTGTATCATTATAGCGGAAGACTTGATAATAGCGCTTTGAATAAAGTGCACACTTTGAGTGCAATTGGTCTTTTCCGTCGCGATGCGTTGACTTTTGTCATCGCTAACGATTATCGTTCGTAAGGATAAAACGTTACCAAGTAAAAGCCTATGCAAAAGGGTTATCCCCACCGTCTTTCTCCACCTTG
>JAOUGF010000248.1 GCA_029857925.1 Gammaproteobacteria bacterium | reverse complement strand
CTTCTGTTTATTCTTAAAAAAACGCGATTTTAACTAATAAAACGGCGCGTTTTTTTGGACACCACAAGACTGAATATTTTTTATTTTGATTTAGCGGCAAGTATTGCCGCGAAAAATGACCATTGAGAGGTAAATAGTTGCAGCCTGGCGGTAATTTTATCTTATATAATTGAACAATGACAAGGCCTGAGTCTTCGCAAATGCACTCTGTGCGGCCTCGAGGCCCAACAATTGCCGACTGAGATTAGTGGCGGCCTCCGCATAATCCAGATCTTTGATTTGCGATATAGTCGTTTTTGATTGTATGTTCACCGCATCCAAAATACCTTTTTGCCTATCGACTATGTTCAACCGGCCGCCGATCTTGGCGCGATAGTCAACGATGTTCCCTAGCCCCTGATCCAGGTCCGCAATCACGCGATTAATCGCGTTGTGAAAATGCGCCTTGTTGGCGTCTGTGTTATGCGGCATCGTCAGGGCGTTCACCAGATTTTGCACCGTTTGAAATATATCCTGATGCGTGCTGGGATTCAACGTGAAGGAATCGCCGACGGTAATCGTGGGTCCTGGAGGCGCCGTGCGTGAACCTGGATCGGGTGTGCCCACGATGGAGGTCTGTATGCCGTTAAAGCTGATCGTCGAGCCTTCTTTGTAACTCACACCGTTTTCGGTGCCTGCGAGTACGGCCGCTAAAAAGGCGGCTTCGGTCGCGTAGGTCGCGCCGCTACCGGAGACGATAACTGTCTGCGCAGGCGGAACCGCGGGTGGCGTTGTAATCGGTTGATATAACACATAGTATTGTGGAAGATCCGTATATAACGCGGGTTGCGGCGGTTGCATGAATTTTATTTCATAATACCCCGGGGTATAGGTGCCCGCGACAGAGCCTATGTCTATCATGCCTGTACCGACATTCGTCACCGCCTCGGCGGTTTCAAAGGTACCGTTTCCTCTGCGCACCATACGAAACACATCATCACCGGAATCGCTGACCGCAATCATTGTGGAGCCGCCTATGCGTACCTGTCGTTGCCCTTGATCGCCGAAATACGCGAAATTCCCAGCGCTGGTCGCCGCGAATGGAATTGTCTTTCCCTGATTTCCACTAAATACATATTCACCGTTACTATCCCGCGTATTGCCCAAACTGACCATGCCATCTAAAAGCAATTGGATTTCCGCGCTAATATCACGCAGACTTTCTATCGTCTGTGTACCGTTATTCGCCTGTACCGTCAATTCTCGTACACGTTGAATATAATCACCGACACTTGCCAACGTAGAGTCGGACAACGCCAAGCGATTAACTGCATAGTCCGCATTCTCTGAAAACTGATCGTTAGTTAGAATACCGGCGGAAAGATCCAAAATGCGGGAGGCACCGTAAGGGTCATCCGCCGGTGCCAACATTTTTTGACCGGACGATATTTGCGACTGTGTCCTGTTTAATAGGGCCTGTTGTTGCAACATGCCATCCAAGGAATTTTTAAAAACTAAAGGCGTAGAAACACGCATATCATTTTACCCCCGTACCGCCGCAAGCAAGGTCTGAAACACCGTATTTGCCGTCGCTATAATTTGCGCCGCCGCCGAATAGGACTGTTGATATTTCAGCATGTTCGCGGCCTCTTCGTCTAGATTCACGCCGGAGATGGACTGCACCAATTCCTCTGACTGGGTCTTTAACGCCTCCTGCGCATCGGTGTTAATCTTGCCGTCGCGCGTCAAACTGCCTACCTGCACCACAAGTTGGCTATAGGTTTCTTGAAAGGTGGCGGTACCACCTACTAACACAGTGCTGCGTTGTAAATCCGCCATACTTCTCGCATTTCGATTGTCACTGAAACCGTTTGTGTTGTATTCCACGTCAAACGTATCGCCCCCTTGCGGTGACCCCACAATAGTGACTTGCAATGGATACGGTGGTCCCCCGCCGGGAGGTAAATTGATCGGCGTCCCTGCAGTATAAGGGAAAGGACCTGCACCACCCGCAATAGGTAAACCGGTAACCGGATCGTCCACCTCGTAGGACGTTGATGGCAACCCCGGCAACCCTGTTAAAAATCTAATGCGCATATTACCTGGCTGCGTTGCAGTACCCAAGTTATTGAACCCAGGAGGTATAGGGGGTGGCTGAAAGATCGGTAACGTCAAATCTAATATCGTCGCGGGAGATATCTTCGCATCGCCTAAGTTGTTTACCCCTTTCAAGGTACGCACCGGATCTGCCGCCGCGATATCACGAGGATCCGTCACATTTAACGCAATCGTGCGCGATGCGTCGCGGGTTGGCCGTATATTCCAAGTGTCTCCGACAACGGCCGCGCCACCAGTCAAGTCTATGGTGATATCCAATCCGGTGTTGTTTAAATTCAAATACGGTGTGGCCACACCCGCACCTGGGGCCGGGGCAATGACTGTCGAAACCTTAGTGGTGGTATCTAACAAATTCCAATTCACGCCATCAAAACTCACTTGATAGTCGTGCGCGGTGAGATTACTGACGCCATTTAGTACGTTGATGGTCGCGGTCACATTTGCCAGACCAGTATTCAACGTACTGGACGCGACGCTGGGCACAGGCGTTGCGAAAAAACTGGCCGTACCGAGTCTATTGTTTAAATCCATACCTAGGGCATGTTGTTTATCAAAAATATCCGAAATGCCGATCGCCACCCTGCCTACTTGATTGATGGCAGGAAGCAATACACGATTTCTAAAATCTAGCAACCCGCCCAATTCTCCGTCACTCATTCTATCCGTAATATTGATTGGCGACGGCAAAAATGGAGGCGCATAATAAATGTCATTAAACTGTACGTCATCCGGATTAGGCGCGGATTTTAGATCTACAGAGCGCATGCCCAGCACGATCCCTTGGCCGTTTCCGATAAATACATTTACGGATCCATCATCTTGTTTTAATGTAGAGACGCCTATCACTTGAGAAAGATCTGTGATTAATTTGTCGCGCTTATCCAACAAATCATTCGGCGGTTGACCTCTGCCCAACCCTGCGGCGATAACGATATCTTTGTTCGCGGACGCAATGAGTGTAGAAAGCGTGTTAATTTGATTCACCAGACCATCTACGCGCTTGTTTACTGCGACACGCGCGTCAGACAGTAGTTGTGATGTGCTGTGAAAGCGCGTGACCAACACGTTGGCGTCATTTAACATTACACTACGGGCAGGGATAGACGTCGGATCGTCCGCCACTTGCTGCACGGAGTCAAAGAAACCTTGTATCGCAGGGTCCAGCCCGGCTGATTTGTCCGCAAGCAAGTTGTCAATTTGTTCCGCCATATCTACAAATGCTTGGTAATGCTGATAGGTAGAGCTGCGGTAGCGTAATTGATTGACTGCGGTCTCTTCAAACATCCGTTGAGTAGTAACAGCACGTGCGCCAGTACCCACAAAGCCGTTGGTTTGGGGTGTGGGGTAATTGGAAACGATCTCCACACGCTGACGAGAATAGCCTTCCGTATTTACATTGGCGACATTATGGCCAATCGTGGCCAAGGTCTTTTGAAAGGCTTTGAGGCCAGAAACACCCACATTTAAGATATCACCTGACGCCATAATTCACCTCTACGTTGACTATGTTGTTATTGACATTTCAATGTATTCAACATGTCAATAAATTTCTTCAAAGCGCTATCATCACAGTTGCAATGACATTGATCTGAAGAGATGGGAGCCGTTGTCTGCGCAGGCGCAGTGATTTGATCCTTTTTAACATCTTTAATATTTGAGCCATGAGCATCTGCGCCCGTTTTCGGCATTTTCAACAGTCCTGCAATTTGTTCGTCTTTGTCATTTTTTTTGCCTTCGGACGTGGATTTGCTGCCTGGTGTTTGGCTACGCATATATTCGGCGAGCATTTTCCCCAACCCCAGTCCGCCCTTTTTTGAAAGACTTAATGCAAGTTGTTGGTCCGCCATTTCACGATACATCGTTTCACCGGAACTACCCAGCAACGGATCCCCCATGCTGGTCGAACGCATCGATTTTAATAGCATGTTTACAAAAAGTGATTCAAATTGAGCGGCTACCGCCTTAAGCGTGCCATCGTCCGTATTTTTACTCGCGCGCGCACGCAGCGCGCTGAGTTCCGGCAGGTCATAATAGGCCTGTTGTGCGTAACTTGAAACATCGTTGGACATAAAGTAATCCCCGCTGTTAAATGACGATCAACTCCGCCCTCAAAGCACCCGCTTCTTTCAGTGCTTCCAATATTGCGACCAAATCTCCGGGCGCTGCGCCGACATTATTGATCGCTTCTACGATTTCATCCAATGAAACGCCTGGATTAAATACAAACATCCGCTTTTGCTCTTCTGTGGCGGTAATATCCGAGGTCTGGGTTGCCACGGTATTTCCGCCAGACAGTGCGGGCGGTTGGCTTACTTGAGGCTGATTTTTTACCGTAACGATGAGATTTCCGTGAGCAACTGCGGCCGGAGAAACACGTACACCCTTGCCTA
>JAOUGF010000003.1 GCA_029857925.1 Gammaproteobacteria bacterium | reverse complement strand
TTGAAACCACTTGATTGTTTTAGCATCTTATGCTCACCCGGCGGGTTCGCCCTTGTAAATAAAATTCAGGGAATCTCTAAAAATTCGATCAGGGGATGCAGCGCTAGGCGGAAAGGGGCGAAAAAGCGCAGTTTACACGTTGCCACAAAGGCCTGGCATATCTGAGCATTTTTCGACGCTTTTCAACGACGCGATGCGCCGCTCAGCGAATTTTTTGCGGTTACCTTCAATCAAAAGGTGACACTTCCGATCGCATTGGGTGTTTAATCAGCAGGCACAAGAGGGTGTCTTGATACCGGATTGGGGAATGCAGTATGTGCAATAAGTGGCTGTTAAAAATGGGTTTGTGGATAATGTCAGTAGGGTATGTCAGCAGCGTGTGGGCTGCACTGCCGGTTACCGTGCTGGCGCGCGGGAGTGGCGACCCTGTCGCAAACGCGATTATCGCTACGTTAGACGGGCGGTTTCATGAAACCACGAATGCGCAGGGAAAATTGCTCGCAGATATCGAATTGCCGGTAACGCTGCGTGTCGTGAGTCCGGGTTATTCCGTATGGCAGCAAGAATTGTCAGCAGACCAAAAAACACTTACCGTGTATTTGGAACCTACCTCCGACGCTCGTGATAAATTGGTTGTAAAATCCACACGTATCGTCGATCAAACGTCTAAAGTGGCGCTCGTACAGGAAGAAATGACGAATGTCGCGGGCAGTCACGGCGAACCGCTAAAGGCGATACAAAGCGTCCCCGGTGTAGTGGCGGCGGCGGAATTTGGGGGGCAGGTGTATATTCGAGGGAGTGACACACCGGACAATGCGATACGCGTGAACGGAATGAATCTGCCCTGGATATTTCATTGGGCGGGCGATTCCTCTACGATCAATGGAACATTGATGCAGGACATCAACCTGTTCTTGGGCGGTTTTCCGGTGGATTACGCCGACAAAATCGGTGGCGCGATTGATGTAAAATTGCGCGCGCCCAAAAAAGACCGTGTGCACCAATACTATAATTTAGGATTTAATGAGGGCGGTTTTTTGCTTGAAGGACCCCTCGGCGCGGCGCACAGCAAAAACGGATTTTACGTCGCGGCACGACATAGCTATTTGGATTTATTGCTGACGCCGACGGCGTTCCAAAAATTGGCAGGCGGATCGGAACCCGACGCGCCGATATCGTTTGTGACGATACCGCAATACTATGACATGCAGGCAACCGTGCATCACGAGGGCGCGCGCGGTACTGTTGCCGCGCATTTTTTCTCGGCTAAAGAGGCGATCGCGATCACGAACAATCGTGCGGCGAACAACGATCCTCAATTGACAGGCGTGTCAAATAGCAGCGCGTACAATGCCGGGGGTGTCGAATGGCGTCAAAAGTACACGCCAGAATGGGAGAGCGTAGTCACCACGGATCTGAATCGGCAGACGGAACGTACTCGGGTAGGTACAGATCCGGCGACCGGGCAACCCTATTATGTAGACGGCACTTATTGGCAGGCGAGTTTGCGTCCGGAATTGCGCTGGCGCGGCGATACGGATGACGTCTCTCTGGGGGTGGACGGAAAATACAGCACGTTTGACCTGAATTTATATATTTCCGCGTCACCGAATGAATCGAATAAAACCACTAGTTTTACAGACATGAAAAAATTTCATGTCGACAAATATTTGCGCGCCGCCGACGCGGCGGGATACGTCAAGCATCGGCGGCGCTGGACGCCCCGATTGCTCACGCATGCGGGGTTGCGCTACAGCGCGGTGCGTGCGACAGGTGGCGTGAATACTGACGGCGCGGTGCCGAGGGTGGGCGCCGAATATAAAATCAACGATCAGTTCAGCGCGTCCTTTACGTGGGGGTTATATCGCCAGTTGCCCGCATACAATGAAATCTTAGTGGGCTATAGTAATCCTCATTTGAAGTATTTGCGGGGAGAGCACCGCGTCGTTGGGATTAAATATGAAATATCTCCACTGTGGAATATAAGCGTAGAGGCGTATCAAAAATTAATGAAAAATCTGGTTGTCGCGGTGGACAACCAAAGCCCGCCGGATAATTTTGCAAATGCAGGGGAGGGGCTGGCCTATGGTGTCGATTTTTATCTAAAACGCGAGGCACAGGGCCGCCGCATGGGTTGGATCAGCTATTCCTATGGTCGTTCTACACGTAAAAATAGTATTACTGAAATCAGTCGGCCGTTTTCGGGAGATCAACCGCATACGTTAACGGCGGTGTGGGGTGAACCGTTTGGGGGTAGTTGGCGCCGGTGGAGTTGGAGTGCAAAATTCAGTGCGCACAGCGGTTTGCCGTATACCGCCGTCGTGGGTCGAGTCGCGGAATGTGTGGACTCGGCAACCGGTGGCGTCATCACCTGCGCACCGGGCGCGGCGCCTGATTACCGCTGGCGGCCGATCTACGGTGATTACAATGGCGCGCGTCTGCCTGCGTATTACAAATTGGATATTCGTATAAATCGTGAGGCGCTCTATGAAACCTGGCGAGTCAATTATTATTTGGATGTACAAAATGTGACTAATCACGCCAATGTCGCGGGTTATGATTACGGCGCGAATTTTCAATATATAGACCAACCGAGGCAACAGCGCGGATTTCCCATCATGCCGATCTTCGGCATAGAGGCGGTGTTCTAACCCTGATGAAACAAACGCGAATTGTGGTGTTCAAACATGCGTCAACCACCTGGCGGGAATGCTATAATGCGCGCATTCTTGCTCGAGACAATAGGGAGGCGCGGTGTTCAATAAATATAAGGGTATTGCAACAGTGCTAATGATTGCGGCATCGATTTTACATTTAGGAAATGTCTACGCCTTTGACGACAGGGGCATCGCGCGCGAAGCGGAAGCGGCCCCCGCAGCGCCAGGTGTGTTGACCAAGGCGCCCGCAGTAAACAAGGCGGTTGAGGCCGTTTTGCCACCCAATATTTTGACGCCGGGTGAGCAGGCGGAGGTGGTGTTACAAATAGACATAGACGCACAAGGTAAAGTGACTAATGTTGTGGTGACCGCGTCACCCAATTCAGCGCTGAATGAAGCCGCCTCCAGCGCGCTGTTGCAAACTGAATTTTCACCCGCGGAGGTGGATGGAAAACCTGCTGCGGTACGTATCGAATATCGTTATTTGTTTGAAGCCGCCGTCCCACCTGCGCCACCGGTTGTCGTGGAAAAGCCAGTCAATTTAAAAGGGCGGGTATTGGAACGCGGCACGCGCAACCCATTGCGCGGCGCAACGGTGTTTATCCCCGATCAAAATTTGACGGCGGAATCGGATGCAAATGGACGGTTCGAGTTACGCGGCGTCACTGTAGGTAAGGCGCAGATACAGATCACCGAACCAAAACATCAAAAATATCAGGTCACGGAAGATATTCCCGAAGGTCAGGTGGTGGAACTCACCGCTTATTTGCTAAAGCGGGTAGAGGGCGGCTCCGAAATCGTCGTGTATGCCGAACGCGATAAAAAAGAAGTGGTAAAGCGTGTGTTACAAAAAGAAGAAATCCAAACCGTGCCGGGCACCCTCGGTGACCCGTTGCGCGTGTTGCAGAGCTTGCCGGGGATGGCGCGACCCTTTTTTATCTCCGGTGCGTTGATCGTGCGCGGCTCACGCGCGAACGACAGCAAGGTCTTGATCGACGGTGTCCCCGTGCCATTGCTGTATCACTTCGGCGCGGGCCCTTCGGTCATTACGCCGTCGTTTATTGAACAAATAAATTTTTATCCCGGCGTGTACGGCGCGAGGTATGGAAACGCCATCGGCGGTGTAGTCGATGTCGATACCCATGTCCCGAAGATTACTCGTACGCACGGTGAAGTAAAGGTCGATATGTTGGATTCACGGTTTTACACAGAGATGCCGCTCGGTGAAGACAGCGAACATGGCACGCTGACGTTGGCGGCGCGGCGCAGTTATATCGACGCGTGGCTGCCCGCAGTGCTTAAAGCCGCTACTCCTGCGGGCGAAGGCGCGCCTAAGGTGATCCCCTATTATTGGGATTATCAAGGGCGCTATTCACTTGCGGTGGGTGCTCAGCGTTTTGAGGCCACCGCGTTTGGTTCGAACGATGTGATGAAGGTGGCGCTGATCGGAAAGGTACCGGCGCAGGATTTTTCGCTGAATGCCGCGACCGGGTTTCACCGCGTGCGTTTGTTGTGGACGACACCCTTACCCGATGGTTGGAGTTTTTCTATCGCGCCGATGTTGGGCACCACGCCTACGATGACGGATATCAATAGTTTGCTGAAGATCCATGTAGACTCGCTGGATTCTGGTGTGCGTAGCTTTGTGCGCAAAGATATCAATGCGAGCGTAAAATTAGAATTGGGTGCAGAAGGGTACGCCTCACGTTATCAATTGCGTTTCGAAACGGCGGGGTTTCCGACTACTGCAAATCCCAACCCCGCACCTTCCGTACGTGAGCAATCCATCTTTGGCGGCGCCGGGGCGATCTACGCCGAAACAATATGGTCACCGCAGACCACCTGGAAATTGGTGCCCGGGGTGCGGATCACAGAGTACAAACTGCCTGGCGGTTATAAAAATTCTTTAGAGCCGCGTTTATCCGCGCGCTATGACGTTACCGATACGATTACGTTAAAAGGCGGTGCGGGCATTTATCGTCAAACGCCGTTACCTCAGCGGCTGGATAGCGTGCTCGGTAACCCCTATTTGGAATTGGAACGCAGCGATCAAGTGGGTGGCGGCGCCGAATTTCAGTTAACGCCCAGTATTTTTTTAGACGTTCAAACCTACTACAGTTGGCGTAAGAATTTATCAGTGACCTCCAACGACAAGGTAGTACGTGAAGGGAGCGCGGTTGCGGTACCGGAAAATTTCAACAACAGCGGCAAGGGGCGCGCGTATGGATTTGAAGCGTTATTGAAACACGATGTGACGGAACAATTCTACGGTTGGGTGAGCTATACCTGGTCGCGTTCAGAAGAAATCAATAAATTGACCGGGGAATACGCACCGACGACCAATGATCAGACGCACATGTTGGGTGTGGTGGCATCCTACAAATTTACGAAGGGTTGGGAATTGGGCGCACGTTATCGCTTAACCACGGGGCGCCCGGAAACACCGATAGTCGGGGCGACCTACGACGTCGATAATAATCGTTATACGCCCGTCTACGGCGTACCGGGTTCCATACGCGGGGCGGTATTTAGTCAGTTGGATGTGCGCATTGAACGGCTGTGGACCTACGATTTGTGGCGCCTATCCGCGTATTTAGATGTGCAAAATATTTTTAATTCCGATAATGCGGAGCTCACGCTGTGGGATTATCGTTACGCGAAGAGCGCGCCGTTGGGCGGATTGCCGATCATGCCGGTATTGGGCATCAGGGGAGAATTTTAAATGCGCGGCGTTATTTATGTGGTTATCATCGCCTGTGCGTTGGCAGTTACCTCGTCATGCACTAAATTTGATACTGCAGGGATCATCAAAGATCGGCGTATTATTGCGATTGTCGCAGAACCCCCCGAACTGACGAAGGCAACCTTGCCGATGAGCGGCAACCTCGGAGTAACGGCGATTGTGGTGGAACCGGGTTCCCCCGGTGCGACGCTTAGTTATGAATGGGGCTATTGCCAAGTTGCGCCGACGGCGGGGCCTAATCCTGCAGGAGGCGGCGGGGGCGGGCCGGGGGGCGGTGGCGCTGTCACGTCGGCACGGTGCGACGACACGGATTATCAGTTGGTTTCCAGCGGCGCCAGTTCCAGTTTGCCGCTAACGGCGGTGATTGCGATCCCGGCGACATTGACGGCCGCGTTGAATGCGGGCACTGCCTTGCTGGTGCCCGAGATACGCGTGCAATTTAACGTGGATGACAATGGGACGGGTTTATACGCGACCAAAAGAATTGCGGTCTCTACGACCAATTTAACGCCTAACCACAATCCGACGTTGGACGCGATAGAGATAGAGGGCGTGGTTGCGCCCACAATGCCGACGACGATGAATTTCACCTATTCGAATTGTTCCGAGGCCAAGCGCGTCACACTCGACGATGGCAGCAAAAAAAGGGTGTGTGCGTATGATATCGCGCCTACGGTTTCCGGGATGGAAGACTACACAGAATATAATCGTATTACCGGGCAGATGGACGCACGCAGAGAGCAATATACATTTGCGTGGTACGCGGACGCAGGTTCATTCAAGTCCGAGACCACCACGCAGCCCGACCCGCGTCTGCTACGCCCGATCAACGAGGGTGTCGCCACGGAATGGCGGGAACCTGCCGACAAGCCCACTACACCGGTGAACATTTGGTTGGTAGTGCGCGATGGCCGTGGCGGTGTCGCTTGGACACAGCGCCAAATCAATCTTCAATAAAAGATAAGGAGTAAAAGTGTGAATCAAACGGCGATGAATGAACCGATTATTGATTTATTTGCGCGTATCTTTGAAACACTGGGCACGGGTTGGGTAATCTGGTTGTTAATCTTGTTATCCATCGCGTCGATGGCGGTGATGTTGGAGCGTTTTATCTATTATCGGCGAAACTCGATGGGTAACATTGACGCAGTAAGCGATCAATTGATGATGGGGGATTTAGAAGGCGCGGTGCGTGCAGTAGGCGGCAGACGCGGTTTGGAGGCCGAGGTTGTGCGCCTAGGGGTGAAGGGCGCTGCGCGAGGGGCGGAGGCCGTGGAAGAGATTGTGCGCGCGACCATCGCACGCGAGCGGATAAAATACGAACACTACCTCGCCTATCTAGGCACGTTAGGCAATAACGCACCCTTCATAGGTCTGTTTGGTACCGTGCTGGGCATCATTAAGGCATTCGCAGCGCTTGCAATCAATGCCAAACTTGGCGCCGTTACCGGCGGCGCAACCAATATTATGGCGGGCATTTCCGAGGCCTTGGTTGCGACGGCACTCGGTTTAATGGTCGCGATACCCGCCGTCGCCGTCTACAACGGGTTTGGGCGTTGGCTAAAAACCATCATCGCGCGTAGCGAGGTGATCGGTTATGCGTTAGCCAGTCACTTGAAAACGGTAGTCGCGGAAGTTGACAGTGGAAAACGCCGTTAGATAACGTAGAGAGGCCCACTATGGCAGTCAATAACGAACAAAATGAATTTGAAATCACAGGCATCAATGTCACGCCGTTTGTAGATGTGATGTTGGTGTTGTTGATTATCTTTATGGTGACGGCCACGTATATCGTCAAAGAGGCCATCGAGGTGGAATTGCCGCAGGCCGCAGCCGGTGGCGAGACGACAGCCAAGACATTGGCCTTGACTGTGACGAAAGACGGTAAGGTCTATTTAGACGGCGCTCAGGTGTCCGACGAGGCGTTGATAGCATCGGTAAAAGAATCCACGGCAAAAATGACCGACCTGCAAGCAGTCATAGGCGCCGACAAGGCGGCCACGCACGGCGCAGTGGTGCATGTGTTAGATCTGTTGAAGACGCTAGGCATCACAAAATTCGCGATTCAAATTGAGAAAAAACCCTAGTGGATATCGCGACGAAGGTGGAAATCAACACGCACGGCATCGCGGCTACAAAGTATGCTACACGCGTTGCCAAACCTTCACGCGCGCGTATTATTCCGCGCACGGACATCGAGGTGTACGAGGCGCGCGCAACACGTTGGGATACCTTGTCTCCACTTAAGGTGATTGCACTGACCTGCCTGGCGAGTGCGCTTATCCATGCAACCATGCTAGCACTTGGGTGGCTGGGTAGCGCGCGTGAACCGGCGACAAAAGTGCATATCGAAAAAATTGAGATGGCGGTGATCGAGCAGGTTGACACGCCACGACCACTGCCCAAACCGAAAAAGCGTGCACAACCCGTTGTGCCACCGCCCCCCCCTGTGGAGGCCCCCGTTGCACCGCCACCGCCCGTGGTGGGGGCAGTAAAGCCCACTCCGCCGCCGGTGTTGGTGACGGGGATATCGTTGTCGTCTACCAGTGCGAAGGGGTCATTTAAAGTCGGTGTCGGTAATACACTGCATGGGGAAATTGCGGAAAAAGCGACGGCGCCTGAAACGGTGAAGCCGTACAAAGCCGCCGAATATGCACCGTTATATTTGGTGACTGAAATGCCGGAATATTTGGAAAATCTGAGCGCGAAACAGAAAAACTCGTTTTATCCGCCAGAGGCGAAAAAGCTGGGTATAGAGGCCGAGGTGCGCGTAAAAATCATTATTGATGATGATGGCAGTGTCGTGCAGGCGATTGCATTGAACGACCCGGGACATGGGTTTGCCGCCGCCGCAGTACGTTTGGCAAAGGCGCTAAAATTTCGTCCCGCGCGCGTTAACGGTCGTTATGTCGCTACCGAGTTGGAGCGTGGAATTCCGTTTGTTGTTGAGCATGACGAATAAGACAAAGAGTATATGTGTATTTTCTAGAAATGCACTTTAAGCCCCAATGTGGGCGTCTGCGACACGTGATTGTCGAGAGAATAAGCCGTTGTAATATGCGCGAAGCCAAACGTTGCATTCCAATGCGTTTTGCGCTCTAACCAACGGCTGGCGATACCTATCGGATCTGTCAACCACAGTACCCATTGTTCATAGTTATCCCGATCGTGTTTGAGGAGTATCGGCGCGCGTATCTCCTCAAACCACCGACCTACCATGATACCCATGATCGGAGTGACCAACACATCTTGCAGTGACGCAGGTTCAAACAAGGCCTCGCCACCGTATTCAAACAAGGAGGACAATAGCATCGCAAACCAAAATGACCCAACTTCGCCAAAGCCCCTTTCATGCGCGCGAATATAGTACGTGCCGCCCCAATAGGGGTGTAGCATATAGTTGATATACCACGCGTCTTTGTCCCACACTATTTGCTGGGTGTGCTCCTTCCAGCGTTTATAGATAGGTTGTTCTTTGTCTTCGCGCGTCCATCCAGATACCTCTACAGGCATTGCGTAGAGGGCGCCTATCGCAAGGAATTGTGTCGCCATAAACACCCCGGTATCGCGCGTCAAACCTGCCCAATCTTGCTTTTTTTTGGGTAGGGCGCTCATCAATAACGGATCGTTACTATGAAAACCATAAACGAAAGAATTATTTACCGATTTCTGATCAGAAAAATTTTGTGCGTAAACAGGGGTATTTGTGATCGCAAACAATGAAACCACAATAATTAGAACATACCAAAATAAGTGTTTCAGCATAGTGCCATTATACCAAGCCAAAGCCAAAGGTGATTGCCATTTTTGACGGATACAATCCAGCATGGTGGTTTTTGTGTGTGGGTTACATTTGTTTAAACAACGCAGCGTAGGCGCGGCTGACGGTGAGTATATTACTACGCCCCCTCAAGCCCACATGATAGCGCCCATCCAGCGTACGCGTCGCCGATTCGATAAACGCGGCATTGACGATGACCGATCGATGCACGCGCCAAAACGTCTCCGCGTTGAGCTGAGTCTCCAATTCTTTTAACGGTGTGCGTATGAGGTATTCGGCAGTCGTGGTGTATACACTGGTATATTTTTCATCGGCCTCGAAATAGACCACGTCTTCGACATTTACCAAGCGCGTTTCCTGTCCGCTGGCGACCCTCAGCCAGCGCAACGGGGCGGCAATGGACGGCTGTAGATGAGACAGTTGAGCGATAACCGCGTGGATAGCGGCATTTTCCGCAGGTGGTGAGTTTATCGCTTTAAGACGTGCGATGGTCTGTTCGAGGCGTGCATCGCTATAGGGCTTTAATAAATAATCCACTGCATGTTGTTCAAAGGCCTGCACCGCGTGTTGTTCATACGCGGTGACGAACACAATATGACAGCGCCCAGCGGTGATGCGTGCCACCTCCAGCCCATCCAGCCCCGGCATCCGGATATCCAAAAAAGCAACATCCGGGCACAGGTCGGTGATCGCCTTTGTGGCTTGAACACCGTCGCTGGCCTCTGCGATCAGTGTGGCCTGTGGCCACAGTAGCACCAATTTTTCTTTTAAGTGCAACCGCAACAAGGGCTCGTCATCCGCGATAATAATATTCATGGCGTCCTCGGAGATTCAGGTTGCGGTATCTGCATTTGCACGGTGACGCCGCCTTGCGGCTTATCTACAAACTCCAAACGTGCGGATTCACCATAAAGCAATTTCAGGCGCGCACGTACGTTCTCTAGCCCAACGCCTGGAGACCAATCGGCCTTGATTCCCAACCCATTGTCCTCGACGTTAACGGTCAACATCTGGTTTAGCACGGATGCGGAAACGCGCAGGTGACCGCCGTTTATCTTGGGCTCCAGTCCGTGGTGAATCGCATTTTCGACTAAGGGCTGGATCAACAGTGGTGGAAACGGGATCGCTAATAATGCGGGTGGAATGTCTAATTCATAGGTCAATCGTTCACCCATGCGCATGCGCATAATAGAAAGATAGGCCCTCAGCAATTCGATCTCCTCACTCAACGTCAATTCGCCGGTGCGGGTGCGCGCCAAGCTGGTGCGCAGATAAACAATGAGATTTTCCAACATTTTGCGCGCCGCGACGGCATCGCGTTCTAGCAACCCGCTGACAGTGGCCAACGTGTTGAACAAAAAGTGCGGTTCGATTTGCGCTTGTATGAGTTTTAATTCGGTTTCTAACAAGTGTTTCTCTCCGGCCAGCCTGTGCATCGTCTCCACTTGAATGCGGCGTTCTATGTCCAGTATTTTCTCTTTGGAGTAGTAGTAATACATAAACAATCCACCGATGACCAGGCCGACCAAGATCGGCCGATAAAGCGTTTCAAAGATCAAATCGAATTGATTAAAGCCAAATTGGCGTAATGTCCATATACTCAGGTACGCGCCAGACGCTGCGCCAAGCGCAACAGATACCGCTGAAATAATAATTTTCTGCGTGGGAGTCGTTGCTTGAAACAGATTCATCAATAGGTGCAGAATGGCGAACGTAAGGATTCCGATATATTGGGAAAAAATGAAATTAATTTCGAAGTGACCGCCTATACTCGTAAGTAAAATGGCGATCAGTGTGTTTGCAGATATCTGTAAAGCAAATGAAATCGCAAGTCTTTTTTTTGTAAGGGTGCCTTTCTCATTGACCATTTCAAATACTACCATCTTACTCGTTTAGTGGAACAGGGGATCATTTCATACGCAAGGTGGTCTCTATGCCCGCCAATACAATAAATCGACTTGGTAACTGCGCGTATATTGAATCGCTTGCACCCCCGAAATACCGCATACTCAGCGATCCCTTCGTGTAACGATTAAAGGTGTAATCAACGTTTAGTCCCGCTACGATACCGCGATCCTCGGGGGTAAACAAGAGGTCACACGCGGGTGAGACTTGCGGGTCGGAATAACTGAGTCGAGCGAATAAATTATATTGCCGAAGATTAGGGGCCTGCAAGGCACGCGCATTCCACAACAGATTGCCATCAATCACGGTGGTCGATGGTCCCTGTCCAAAGAGCGTACGTTGCGTTTTTACTATGGTCTGTAGTGTATCCCACTCCGCTGCGCTATAGGCCTCGCCGTCATACCATGCCTCGGCGATCAGGTTTATCCCGGAGTCTAGCGTCATCACACCACCCAACGCGTACTGCGCAACCGGCGTATCCCTTCGTACCGTAAAAGGGTCGCGAGTAGCGAGTAGCGGGGCGTCGGCGGCGCGTAACCAGCGCTCGGTATTATTGGTGGCCAATGCCGATCCATGCAACTCCCAGCGCTCTCCGAACAACGCGGTGTAGCCCGCACCCAGGCTAAAGTTTTTACGTTCAGTGGCATGTGCCAACGCGTAGATATCCCGGTTGGCGGCGTGTTTGGTATAGCGCACGACAAACTCGTTCGCCGACGATGTGAAGGATCTGACGGAAACGGTCGCGCGATTAAACCACACCAGGCCATACACATCGCTCGGGCCAAAAGTCTCTAGGGTGACAGACGGTATGCCGTCCAGCGCGTGAGGGGTCAATTCAAGGCGACGTTCACGTTGTATTAAATCGAGTGGACGAAATCCGTACCCGACACCCCAGGCATGTACGCGTTTCCCTGCCGACCAATCGATATCCTTCCAATTGTTTTCATATGAAAATTCTTGGATGCGGGAGGTCTGGGCATAAGCAGTGTGCTGATGATCGACAACCCAGTAGTTACCACCCTTAATGCGTAGACCGTTTCCTTCGTAGGTGGCTTCCAGGTCGTGCAGGCTTTGCAAGCCCGCGTATACCGTAGAGGTGGCGGGTATAGAAAACATCTGATCGTGGGTCGCGGATTGATGCTGCAATATTCCGCGATAGTGTATGTCTGAATTTGCGGACGCGTTGTTGCCGATTACGGTACACATCAAACAACACCCGAACCGCACAAGCGAGGAAGGATAGGAAAACATTAATCATCCACCGGGTTGTGTATCAAATATTCGGCGTTGAAATATTTATCAGGCACCTTGACGTCCTTGATTGCGGTGTAGCGGATTGTGGTGCGTTGCGCGGACTTGATCCTATCAACCAAACTTATGCCGACAATGATCTCGCGACCGTTTAGCTGGCCGCGTTCATAAAACGCCTCTTTCGCCAACTTCCCGGATTTCAAATAAAGGCGGGCGTAGACCGGCGCGTCGCGTTGTTTGTCCAGGCACAGCTCGACACGATCATAGGTGACACCGGTTCTGGCGGCCTGTAGCGCGAACATTGCGCATGTCACGCCACCTATGACCTCATCGGCCAACGCCGCGGCGACGGTATAGTCTTCCGCCCATGTCAGCGAGGTGATGTCTCCGGTGGACGCCTCTCCCAGCAGCTTCTGCATCGGTGTGATGCGTATTGCGCGCCGCGTGTCCGGCATAAATAAAAAATATTGATCTCCGTTCACCAAAACCTTTTGTCCGCGTTCGACTTCACTGCGAAACAACGCCAACGCCCGTCGTCCGGGGGCCACGAAAACCCGATAGTCACGGGTCTTTTCGAGTTGATTATTCATGAAGGTTTGTACCTGCAACTCGATGCGCGCGCTGGCGCTCGTCAATCGAAACGTGTCCGCGCGTTCTATACGTTCTGTCCAATTGCGTGGTGTCGCAACGGAAAACGGTGGGTTTACTAACAAGATTGCTATGATTGCGATGATCTTATACATGGGCCAAGGCCTCTACGATCGGTTTGCGCACGCCTTTGCGCGCGGCGAAATAAGCGCCCACTATCGTAATGGCAAGCATTGCCAGCGCGGTTTTTGCGTATAGTGCGCTGGAGAACGCAATGCGCAATGGATAGCCCTGAGTCATGCCTGGCGGCGGTGGCATCATCACGTTGCCATAAAATAAACTCAACGTAATGCCCCCCGCGACCAGCATGCCGATCGCACTGCCAATGACGCCGATCATCGCCGCCTCGATCACAAAATTAAATAACAGTTCACCGGGCAACGCACCCAACGCGGCGAGCGTGCCGATCTCACGCGTGCGTTCGACCACGGTCATGCCTATCGTATTTATTATGGATAGCAACACCACGATGACGATGACAAATCCCATCACCGCAAAAATCCGGTCATAGAGATTGCGCACCCCGTGATAAAACGTCGCAAGTTCATCCCAGCTACGCGTGGCGAGTTGCGGGTAACGCTGCTTGAGTTTATCAACGTACGCCATCGTCAACGCGGTATTTTTGAGGTATACCGATAACGTAGACACGCGGCGCGTAGCGATAAGGTTTTGCGCGACGTTTAAACTCACATAGAGTTTTCGCTGATCCATCTCCGGTACGCCTGTGCCAAAGATACCGACCACCTTTGCGTCTACACCATTGAGCGTGCCGTCGACGGTGGTCGTCAACAAGGTGAGGCTGTCGCCTATATGGGTGCCGAATTGTTGCGCAAGTCCTTTGCCCAACATGATCGTGGGCATGTCAGAATCCGGGTTAAGCACCTCACCCTGCGTGACCTCTAAAAAGGGCCCGGTAACAGTAAATTCGTAGCACGCGTCAACGCCGCTACCGACAAATATACTGGATTTGTCTCCGTTTGAAATCAAACCGGTGAATTCAATTCTGGGTAACACTTGGCGCACATCGGTGTTAGATTTTAAGTCGGCACGTATCTTTTCCCAATCTTCTACGCCATGTTGCATAGGTTTTTCTTCGTTTTGAGCATAGAAATTCGCGTGGCTCAACACTACGTGGCCTTGCTGACGGGCCGAAAATTCTTCTAGGGATTCGTAGGTGTAAAGTGCAAATCCACCAAAAAACAATAGGCCGGTCACACCCATCGCGGTGACGCCCATGGTCGCGCCGCTACGACGGCGGTTGCGCCAAATATTTTTCCACGCGAATTTTATGCGCTTCAAATATATCTTCATACCAAACCTCCATCGATAATGCGCAATTCGCGGTGGCAATGCCGGGCCATGCGCTCATCGTGCGTCGCCACCAAAAAGGTCACGTTTTCGACATCTGTCATCGACTTCATCATTTCTATCATTGTGCTGGCGGTGGTGGAATCCAAATTCGCGGTCGGTTCATCGGCGATCACAAGCAGTGGTTTTTTGACCAAGGCCCGCGCGATTGCGACACGTTGGCGTTGCCCGCCGGAGAGTTGATCGGGCAGGTGATGCGCGTGCTTTGCAAGGCCCACGCGCGCCAATATTTCCGTGACGCGCGTAGTACGAAGCGCATCATCGACGCCGCCGAGTATTAATGGGTATTCCACATTCTCGTACACTGTCATCACCGGCACCAAATTAAAAGACTGAAATATGAACCCGATGGTGCGTCGGCGGTAGATCGCCCGTTGGCGAGGGGTCAACGTGTTTGTAACCTCGTCGTGCAATAAAAAAGTTCCAGCGTCAGGTGTGTCGATCAACCCACAGATATTTAGAAGCGTACTTTTTCCGCTACCGGAAGGGCCTTGTATCGCAACCATTTCTCCGCGCGCGACCGCCAACGTGACGGATTTAAGCGCATCCACCCGCGCGTCTCCGAGGGTGTAAGATTTGCTCACGTCACGCAGTTCCACCACCGTGTTATTCATATCTTCACCGGGTTCAATAGTTCGGCGGCATGCCTGCCTGGCTGTGTTTGAGGGCCCGCGGTGTAGGCCTCGCGTAAATAGGCGAGGTAAAGATCGTTATTACCGCGTTGATTCGCATGTTGCGCACGCCCCAACCATACCGTGGCGCGAAACTCTGCCGGAAGATCTGCGAACCGTGCTGCGTCTACGATCGCTTGGTATAGGCGTTCCGCTTGTCCCCAACGATTAAAGAATCTTGGCATACGCGAAAATGTCGAAGCCGCCGTCAGTTTCACATCCAACGACTCCGGGACGTTGCGTATCATTGTGGTGTCTGTGTTGTTCGCGGCAAGTTCCAGTGCGTGGTCAATTATGTCCAGTCCATTTTCTGCGTAACGTATCTTATTCCATGGCAATAACGAATCGCGCGCCATCATCGTCGTTAGACTGCCAATATGGGCCAATACGGCGGGGTGATTGGGGTAGTGTTGATCGATTTCTTGAAACATCGGCAACGCCTTTTCCACTGCATCGGTATTGCCGCCTGCGGCCTGCGTGAACGTCGCTATCGCATCCTTGTACGCTGCATCAAAATCCTTTGCATGCGTGGCTTGTACGGTGAAACCGCCGATTGCCAAAAGGCCGCATAACGTCGCAATTTTATTCATAGTGACTCCGTAGTATATTTGTTCAGGGGTACTTACACGCGCATCGAAAACTGTTGTCCTACCGCGTATGACACACACCTTAGCGGGCGCGTGGGCCGCTTAACAAGGGGCATGCGACTAGCCGTGGGTAGGGGGGATGAATGGTGTAGGGGACGGATAAATCGGGGGCTGACTTTCGAGGTATACTTGATCGGTGCGGGGTGCAACGTTGAGTAGTGCGTGGCACAATGAAAACAAATAGGGAGACAGCGGTGAACGGTGGTAAAAGCAAATTGAGTAGCGGCTTAGAATCTACATCTCGTAACCTGTCAAAGGCGCGAGTATGAACGAATTTAGCATACGGCACGTCGAGCCTTCCGATTACCCTTTCATCATCTCCGTCGTAAACGACTGGTGGAGCGGTCGTAACATGGCGGATATGCTGCCAAAACTTTTCTTCGTGCACTTTCGTCCGACCAGTTTCGTGGCGGTACAAGGCGATAACATCGTAGGTTTTCTGATCGGTTTTGTCTCGCAGACGTTTCGCAACGAGGCCTACATCCATTTTTCAGGTGTACACCCCGCGTTCCGCAAACAAGGCATAGGGAATGCGCTCTATGAACATTTTTTCGAAACCGTGAAGACTGCGGGCTGCACCGTTGTGCGCTGCTTAACGTCGCCGGTCAACAAAGGGTCTGTCGCGTTTCATCAACGTATGGGGTTCTCGATAATGCCCGGCAACAAAGAGATCGACGGTATCGCCGTCGCAGAGAATTATGATGGCAGGGGTGGGGATCGCGTGCTTTTTTATAAATCGCTAGTCACATGACTATCGCTGTGAACTCGCCCTCAACCGAAGTGCAATGGTCGGTCGGCGCGCGAGTATGAACCCGCGCGCCGACCGTTTACCGCGCAAACACCGGTTTGCTGCGCGCCAGCACCCCGCGTTCCGCCGCCATGCCGAGTAATAAAAACACCGTCGCCACCACCGGCGTCAGGAAACGATGATCGAGTCTCGCGAGCACTTCGCCGTAGACGTTGGCGGCGAACACGCCCAACGCACCAAAACCGAACGCGCACAAGAATACGAACGCGACCAGGCGGACTAAAAAGGGATAGGGCTTAAGCGCGATACGCACCACCTCGTTGACATAATCGCCGTATATCACCAGCAACGTCGCGGATTGCGCGACCGCGATGGCCTCCAAGTTGGCGCGTAGCCAAGTATCGAGAAGGTTGAGGTATTCGTACACATAGGGCATGGGGGTGAACTCCAGGTAATATTTCCGTATTTATCGGCAGTCGCAGACCCGTCATTGAGGGCTGGGTTACATAAACATTGGCGGGTAAGCGGTTATTAGACCGGGGCGTACGCACGCATCCTCGCGGCACTCCCTGGTTTTACAGGAAATTCATCGTCGAACCGGTACCCGCCGTGCGACTTTTCCATTATCATAGCCGGTTAATGTCCACACCCAGGAAAACGTTCTCATGCCGGTAGTTACACTGCCCGACGGTTCTAAACGCACGTTCGATCACCCGGTCACGGTACAAGAAGTGGCCGCCAATATCGGCGCGGGGCTTGCGAAG
Organism: Gammaproteobacteria bacterium; assembly: GCA_029857925.1. GTDB lineage: Bacteria > Pseudomonadota > Gammaproteobacteria > S012-40 > S012-40 > CAKKRP01. The sequence continues at coordinate 1,641 of JAOUGF010000003.1, read as the reverse complement.
GCCACATTGGCCGGCAAGGTCGATGGCAAGCTCGTCGATACCTCCTATCGCATCGAGACCGACGTCGGCCTGGTCATCATCACCGAAAAAAGCCCCGAGGCCATCGAGATCTTCCGCCATTCGACCGCGCACTTGTTGGCGCAGGCCGTTAAACAACTGTATCCCGAGGCGCAGGTCACGATAGGGCCCACCGTCGAAAACGGCTTTTATTACGACTTTCGTTATGCGAAGGGTTTCACCGAAGACGACCTCGCGCGCATCCAAACGCGCATGGAAGAAATCGCGAAGCAAGACATTAAAGTCGAACGCTCAACGCTGTCGCGCGAAGATGCGATACGGTTTTTTCGTGAATTGGGCGAGGAATTCAAGGCGCGCATCATCGAAGACATCCCGGTCGGCGAGACCTTGTCGTTGTATCGCCAAGGCGATTTCATCGACCTGTGTCGCGGCCCGCACGTGCCCAGCACCGGCAAGATCAAGGCCTTCAAACTGACCAAAGTGGCGGGCGCCTATTGGCGCGGCGACGCCAAAAACGAGATGTTGCAACGCATATACGGTGTCGGTTTCATCGACAAAAAGGAACTGGATGCCTATCTGCACCAACTCGAAGAGGCCGAAAAGCGCGACCATCGCAAGATCGGCAAGCAGATGGACCTCTTCCACATGGAAGAACTCGCGCCCGGCATGGTGTTCTGGCACGACAAGGGCTGGACGATTTACCAGCAGATAGAACAATACATTCGCAACGTGGTGAAACAACACGGCTACCAAGAGGTGCGGACGCCGGTAGTGGTCGGGCGTAGCCTGTGGGAGCGCTCAGGGCACTGGGAAAAATTCCACGAGAACATGTTCACTACGCATTCCGAGGAGCGGGACTACGCGGTGAAGCCGATGAACTGCCCCTGTCACGTGTTGATCTTTAACCAAGGCCTGAAAAGCTATCGCGACCTGCCGTTGCGCATGGCCGAGTTTGGCTCCTGCCATCGCAACGAATCCAGCGGCTCGCTGCACGGCATCATGCGTGTGCGCGGCTTCACGCAGGACGACGCGCATATCTTCTGCACCGAGGAGCAGATCCAATCCGAGGTCTCCAATTTCATTGATCTGCTCTATAAGGTGTACGCCGACTTTGGCTTCACCGAGGTGATCATCAAGCTGTCCACCCGCCCGGCTAAGCGCGTGGGTACCGACGCGCAGTGGGACATGGCTGAACACGCGCTGGAAACGGCCTTGAATGCCAAGGGTCTGCCCTGGGATTTCCAGCCGGGCGAAGGCGCGTTCTACGGGCCCAAGATCGAATTCTCGTTGAAGGATTGCATCGGGCGCGTGTGGCAGTGCGGCACCATCCAGGTCGATCCCAACACGCCGGAACGCCTGGGCGCGGAATACGTCGCCGAGGACAACACCCGCAAGGCGCCGTTCATGCTGCACCGTGCCATCCTGGGGTCATTGGAACGTTTTATCGGTATCTTGATCGAACACCACGCGGGCATCCTGCCGCTGTGGTTGGCACCCGTGCAGGTCGTAGTGATGAATATCACTGATAAACAAGGAGATTTTACCGCGCAGGCGGTTGAGCGCTTGAAAAAACACGGGCTGCGCGTCATTTCGGACTTGAGAAATGAGAAAATAGGCTTTAAA
>JAOUGF010000246.1 GCA_029857925.1 Gammaproteobacteria bacterium | reverse complement strand
TGGCCTTGTACCGCGATCGGTAGACACAAACAAGTCCCATGGATACACAGCCTGCCCAGCCTTTGAAGATGCCCGTACATATATTTACTCCCTTCGCTAGTTCGACATCAGCAGAATTTGTGCCATAGTTTATTTTTTTTTATTTATCAATAATATAGACTAGACTACGAGGGTATAGGTCAGGGTGCCTCCTGTTGGGAGATGACGACGCCAAAAACAGGGTTTAAATTGCGGTGATTCGACAAAAACCCGCGCTTGCGGGCGCCGCCATTGGTCTTACGTTAAATAAAGATTAAGAAAATAGCCTGTGGTCCGCAGACCACGCTCGCGGCCTTTGACATCGTGATCAAGAACCCCATTGCGGCCCCCCATCGGGGGCGCCCTTGGCTAGCAACAGCAGTCGGGCGCGACCATCTACACTCAACCGTGGATGCCCATGAGATTGCCGAAAATTAAACCCGGAGGCTCCTTATAGACGCCGCAGCGAAAGCGATCAAGGCGTTGAAAATGGGCGAAACACGCAGAGGCGTAGTGGTTCTACGTTGACAGCGGGTTCTTCGGATTCATGCGACCAGACTCAATGAACTGATCGTTCACGGTAGATGGCAAATGGAAATCTGGGTTAAACACTTACCCTATGGGGGCAGCGCTACGCCGCGGATTGCACGCTTTATCGCATGCATCGGTGTTGCAACGCTTGTTAAGGGCGACCAACGCTGCGCTTGCTACAGCATGTATTCCACGTCTAGCAGACTGGCGGATTTGGGGCGAATCAACGGCGGATTTGGACATGTTTTTCGATCCTTTTCGTTAAATAGCGATGGCTATTCGCCTCAAACGATCGAAAAACCTGCCTCTAGTGAACTTTCCTCGCGACAAACGCCTAAGTTCGACCGGCTGTTAGGATTATGCGCTACGGCTCACTTTAAAGTGTTGCGGGTCTATGTGGTGGCGATGCAACAGCTTGTAAAACTCTGTGCGATTGCGATTCGCCAGGCGCGCTGCTTGGCTGACATTACCGCTGGTAACCTGCAGCAGATTGACAAGGTAGTCGCGCTCGAACAACCGTTTAGCATCGGTCAGCGGCACCACTTCGTTGGTTTTTCCGCGCAGGGCCTTATGCACTAAACTGGCGGGCACCACAGACGTGGTGCACAACGCAAAACTCTGCTCAACGACATTTTTGAGTTGCCGCACGTTGCCCGGCCAGGACGCCGTCATTAACAACTCCAACGCATCCGGCGAAAACGCGCGCACTTCTTTGCCGGAGTCCTTAGACAAGCGGTTTAAAAAGTGATTCGCCAACAACGGTATGTCTTGGCGACGTTCCGCCAATGACGGAATTTCCAATCGCACCACATTTAAACGATAGTAGAGATCTTCACGAAAATTGCCTGCGGCCATTTCCTCATCGATGTTGCTGTGCGTCGCGGAAATTATTCGCACATCCACCGGTATGGGTTTGGTCGAGCCCACCGGACGCACTTGGCGTTCCTGCAGCACACGTAACAACTTCGCCTGCAAGGTGACCGGCATATCGCCAATTTCATCTAAAAACAACGTACCTTCATTCGCCGATTGAAACAAGCCTTCATAACTGGCCGATGCCCCGGTGAAAGCGCCTTTGGCATGGCCGAACAATTCGGATTCCAACAAGTGCTCGGGGATCGCGGCGCAATTCAGGGCCACGAATTCTTTGCTCGCCCGCGCGCTTGCCATGTGTATGGCCTTGGCAAGCAATTCCTTGCCGGTACCGCTTTCGCCATGGATAAACACGCTGGCATCGCTACGCGCCACCAACGCCGCCTGATTCAACAAATCATCCATCACCGGGCTGCGTGTAATAATTTCTTCGCGCCAACTGCCGGGACTGCTCACCATATCGCCCTGATTGTTGCTGGACACCGCTATCGCGCGTTCGATTTGATCCAGAAGGTGTTTACTATCAAAGGGTTTGGTTAAAAAGCCGAATACACCGCGATTGGTCGCGTCGATCGCGTCTGGAATAGTGCCATGCGCCGTGAGAATCAACACCGGCAAGGCCGTGTGCTTTTTGTGTATCGCTTCAAATAGACCTAAACCGTCCATACCTTCCATGCGCAGGTCGGTAATCACAAGTTGCGGACGCTTCATCGACAAGGCCAGCAAGGCCTTTTCGCCGCTCTCGGCGGTGGTCACATCATACCCGGCGGCGTCTAAACGCATAGACAATAACCGCAGCAAATCACGATCATCGTCCACCAGAAGAATACTTTTTTTCATCATCATCAGATCACCTTTTTTTCGCGCCGCTGTCGCGCAATTCCCGCTCGTGGATATTTTGCTCAATGTTTTTAAGTGCGTTAATTTGATCTTGCAACTTTTCCAATTGAGCAATCGCCATGCGTTTTAATTCAACTAATTTAAGTTGTTCGTTGACCATATCGTTCAACAAAACCGCCAGGGCCTCTCGATCGCGCCCGGCGGACTGCCGGTCTCTATAGTCACGTAACAACTCCCCTGCAAGCGCCAAATTTTGCATATCGGTATTCGGGCGCAACGCGATCATCGCCAATCGCATGCGTGCCGAATCGTCTCTATCCTTTTCAAATTGACGTCTTGCGTCTTCCCACTCAGCGTGTAATTGATCCAGTGTCAGACCACCCAGTTGGTGGTAATACCGCAAAATATTGGCTACGTTATCACCCGTAGTTTCGAGCGGTCGAGCAACCGTTGGTTTTACGTTTTCTGTCGCTTTGTTCCACCCATTAAACACCGGAAACTCTTCCCGAAGTTCTTGCATAGAACAAGCGGACAGGACACTCAACAAGGCTGTTGCTGTTATGATTTTTGCGACGTAACTCATGCCATATCCTTCCGTAAATTAGTAGGTAGAGTGACCCTAAAATGGGCGCCTCGATCCTCTTCCACCACCACGATCGTACCGCTATGCGCGGTTACGAATTCCTTAGCGATAGACAAACCCAACCCACTCCCCCGGATATGACCTTTATCAGGTCGTTTACCGCGATAAAAGGCGTCAAAGACTTTGTCTCTATCCCCCAGGTCTATACCCGGCCCGGAGTCTTTTACGTCCAACACCAAACTATCGCGTTCTACGCGTAATATTACCTGAATATTGCCCCTATCGGGAGAGTATTTAACCGCATTCGACAACAAATTATCCACCACAACCCGCAACTGCTCCAAGTCGCCTTTTAACGACACTTTTTCACATTCCAGCGTGACATGCAAGCCCTTCGCGATAATCGCCGGTTTATGATCCGCAATCACACTATTTATAACTTCTCCCATATCCACCCGCACGATACCTGAACGCATTTCGGTGGCCTCGGGCAAATTAAAACTCAGCAATTTTTCGATCATAGTCTGGAGATTGACAGAACTCTTACGCAAAATAGTCGCGACATCTTCTTGCGGCCCTGAGAGCTTGCCCGCCACACCCTCCAGGAGCAGATCCGCGCCCTCGCGTATCGCGGTGAGGGGGGTTTTCAACTCGTGAGAAACGTAGGCTAAAAATTTGCTCTTTTTTTCTTCCAATTCCAACAAGCGCAGGCGCAGCCAATTCAGCCGTTGGCCTAAATATTCCAAATCGCGCGGACCATTAATGACTACCGCCTGGTCAAAATCCCCTTCACCCAAGCGGCGGATTGCCAAATCTATCTCGCGCACCGGACGCGAAAGCAATATCGCAAACACGATAATAAAGACCACGGCGCAGGGAATAACCGCGATCAATTCCCAGGAAATTATCTCCTTCGCATTTGTTGACATGCCGCGCAAGATTTCGATTTCACTATTAATCAGGCTGCTGGTATCCTGTAATATGCTTTGCGCAGTCTCCGCCAGTGAAATCAATTCCTGGACTATGCCTTGTGCGTCATTTTGCGCACTCGTGCTTACAGCGTCGGATACGCCGTCGGTATCCTGAGTCGCCGCCGTATCCGGCGCAACGACAACGCTGAGTGTGCGCAATTCATTGTAGATCGTTTGCTCCAACTGGTTGAGCACGAGCAATTTTTGCTTCAACGAGTTATCCAATAACAACTCAAACAATTCCGTTCCAATTTTCAAGTACTCGTCGTGACGTTCTTGATAATTTTTCAGCAACTGCGGGTCGTGCAGCACCAAATACTGGCGCGCATTACGCTCCATCGTCGTCACTTGTTCAAGCAAGATACGGCTGGTTTGCGCAGCTTGCGCGGCACGATAGACCGCCTCGCGACTCTGCTTAGACAGCCTATCTACGTAAAACGCTCCGCTTGCCAATGCCGCAATCAAGGGCAGCGCCACCAGCGAAAAGCCAATCAGCGTAAGCTCAAAAAACGAGCGCGGACGCGAGAAAAACCAGCGTCTTCGCGGTGTTACGGCGTTTTCCGGCGGTTTGCCGCCAGCCCAGCGTAGGCGTTGTGTTAACATAGGGGCTATGACTCTCTCGTTGTCGCGATCAATATGGAGGGAACCTCTAAAAATCCGATCAGGGGATGCAGCGCTAGGCGAGAGAG
>JAOUGF010000247.1 GCA_029857925.1 Gammaproteobacteria bacterium | reverse complement strand
AGCGTGTTACGGCCTATCGCACAATTGCGTTCCGCGATCACCAGCGTGGCGCGCGGCAACCGCACGTTTTTAATGGTGCAGCGTCGCGACGAAATCGGCGCGGTGGCGGCGGTGTTCAATCAAATGCAGGAAGATCTGCGCCTGTCTGAATCGCGCGCCCGCGCGGTGATGGAAAATGTTGCGGACGGTATTATTACATTTCGCGCCGAAGGTGCAATAGATTCCATCAATGTCGCGGCGCAGCGCATGTTTGGCTATGGCTTGGAGGAATTACGCGGCCAGCAAATAAACACCATAATGCCTGAACCGTTTCGCAGCGGTCGCAATCCCTTTGTGATGGAAGCCGAGGCGGAAAGCAAACAAATACTCCCGGTGTTGCACGAAGTGTTCGGTCGGCGAAAAAACGGTACGGTGTTTCCGATGGAAGTCGCGGTCACGTTGATGGTGTTAGGGGACGAAACCTATTACATCGCAATCCTGCGCGATATCACCAGCCGTAAGGCGCAAACCGCCGCGCTGCGCTATCAAGCGATGCACGATAGTCTGACGGATCTGCCGAATCGCAATTTATTACATGATCGTTTGCAACAAGCGATACGTGTCGCGTTGCGCGACCGGCGCACGCTGGCGTTGATTATCATGGACCTCAATCGGTTTAAAGAAGTCAATGACACGCTTGGGCATCAGGTCGGTGACAAATTGTTGCAACAGGTCGCGCAGCGCCTGCGGCTGATACTGCGGGAGTCCGATACGATTGCGCGGCTGGGTGGCGACGAATTCGCGATTTTACTACCCGGCGCGGATTCCGCACAGGCGATAGCGACCTCCGGCAAGATCATTTCGACCTTCGACCAACCTTTCGTGGTGGAAGGGCAGCGCCTGCATATCGGTGCGAGTCTGGGTATCACCTTGTATCCGCAACACGGTGAGGATGCCGTGGTGCTGATGCAGCGCGCGGATGTCGCGATGTATGTCGCGAAACGCGGCGGTAAGCGTTTCGCGTTTTATAATCCGGAAGAAGACCAGCACAGCCTGCGCCAACTCGCGATTATCGGTGAATTGCGCACTGCGATAGAGAAAAACGAGTTGGTGTTGCATTATCAGCCGGCGATGGATTTGCGCACGCGTTGCGTGTCCGGCATCGAGGTGTTGGTGCGGTGGCAACACGCCAATCATGGCCTGTTGATGCCGGAAGAGTTCGTTCCGCTTGCCGAACAAACGGGGTTGATACGTTCATTGTCGGCCTGGGTGTTGCGCAATGCGTTGCGTGAGTGCAATAAACTATTGGTTGACAACCCCGGGTTTCGCTTGTCGGTCAACATTTCTATGCGCAATATCAACGACGAAGAATTTTACGAAGATGTGGCTAGAATTTTACGGCAGGATAACTTTTCACCGGCTCAGTTGTGTTTTGAAATCACGGAGACGGCGATCATGGAAGATCCGGAAGACGCCGTGCGCGCGCTGGTGCGCTTGCATGACTTAGGCATCCATTTCGCGATTGATGATTTCGGTACCGGTTACTCGTCGTTGGCCTATTTGCGCCAATTACCTGTAGACGATTTGAAAATCGACCAGACCTTCGTGAATTCCTTGGTTGCGGACGACAATAGTGCGGTGATCGTGCGTTCGACGGTGGATTTAGCGCATAAACTGGGCAAGCGTGTCATTGCGGAGGGCGTGGTCAGCGAAGAGGCGGTGAGGATGCTTACAGAATTGGCGTGTGATTCCGCGCAAGGCCATTTTTTCGCGGCCCCGATGTCCTTTGCAGACCTCACGGTGTGGTTGGTCGATCATAAGATATTGTCTAAGTGATAGTGACTATTGCTTTAATACCATAGGCGTTAAACCTATAGGGCGTATGATTTCAACCTTGCGGAAGAATTGATCCACGACATAGATGCGCCCATCGTCGTCCACCGCGACGCTCGACGGCAGCATAAATTGCCCTGGCCCGCCCCCGGTGCCACGATCGCCCACCGGCAGTAAGAGCTGCCCTTGTTCATCAAAGATCTGGAAATTTCCAAACGCGGTGTCCACCACATAGATATGGTTCTGCGCGTCTATCGCGATGCCCTTAGGGCGCGAAAATTGGCCGCCGTAGCGCCCTGCGCTGCCGAATGTGCGCAGAAACTTCCCCGTCGCGTCAAAAATCTGTATGCGGAAATTCCCGCCATCCACCACATACAGTCTGCCTTGCGTATCCACGCTCGCTTGCAAAGGCAGATTGAATTCTCCGTCGCCGCTGCCGCGTTTTCCAATGCGACCCAATACCTCGCCGGTTTGACTGTCCAACACCACCACGTGGTGCGCGTCGCTGTCTACGCCGCCGACATCTATCACATAACAACGTGTCCCTTGCGGGTCTAGCGCAATCCCTGCGGGGCGCTGCAGCGCGAGTTTGTCACCCAAGTAGCGTAAAAAATTACCCTCCCAGTCAAACACCACCACGCGTTTGGCGCTGGCATCGACGACATAGATCTCGCGCGCATTCGATAGAGCGATACCCAAAGGTTTTTGTAAACTGCCGGGTCCTTCCGCGCCGAATAATTTAAAGCGTTTTTGCGCAATATCAAACATTACGACCGCACGTTGTTGGGTATCCGTCACAAACACGCGTTGCTGTTTCACCGCAATCCCGTAGGGCTTCGCAAAGCCCAGCGCTGGCGCATCACCGCCGCTGATAAAGCCCAACAAACGTTCGCGCCAGGTCGGAACGTGGATATCGCCCTCGCTGCGCAGGGTCGCGTCGTAAATAAAGCGCGCCTCGGCGGGCGGGGGCGGGTATACCGGCGGTGGGGGCTTTACAGGCTGATGGCTGCATGCCGCGATCAATGCCGCACACATCGCCGTCCAGGCGCGTGTGCGGTGCGAATTTATTTGGTGTGGCATGTTTGGCACAACACGTCGGAGTTGACGCGCAGCAAGAGATCCTTCTCTGGGTTGTGGACGTTGTGGCAGCTGGCGCATTCGACGCGGCCTTCATAGAGTTTAACGCCGTTGGTAAAGCCCGTCGGTGTATTGGGTTTGCGAAAGTCTTGATCTACGCGCATCAACCCGGCATAGGTCATCGAAATCGGGTGATCGTTGCGCAAATCGGTGTCCAGATGCTTGATGGCAATATCGTGCGCCACGCGTCCGTTGTGACACTTGCCGCAGCTGACGATATTGTCTGCGCCATTGATACGCATGTGCAGCGCCGCGTCCGCAGCGCTATTAAAGCTGTCAGGTTTGAATACCACCATGTCTACGCCCATCGTTCCGTCATGACAAGACAGGCACAGTAGGCTGATCGGGCTGGGCGTGCGGGTTTTGGAGTCCAGCCAAATGCTGTCATACAGTTGATAGGTGTCTGTTGCAGGCACAAAACGATTCCAACCGGGAATCGCACCAGCACTTGCGCCGTCGGCCTTCGCCTTGTCGGGTGCGATATGGCAATACACGCAAGGGTTTCCGTAATCCGAGAACGCCACGCCGGGCATCGCAACGACACCTGCACGGGCGTTCAAGCCTGTAAAATCGTGCTTGGAGCCCAAAATGGGGTCATGCGCACCCGCTACGGGATCGCCGATGATCGCCTCGCCATAGGCCACCCAAGCACCCAGCGCGCCCGCCAGGGCCAAACCCCAGGCCGTTAGCCGTTTGTGTCGCACCCTTCCCCCTTGCCAGATCATGTTCATCCTCGCCCCCTTAAGGCCCACAAGGGTAGCGCAATTCCGCGTTTTGCGCCACAATCGCCCTCAACAAAGGTGAGGTCGTGATGAAGGCGTGGGTCATAGGTTGGGGATGTGTGGTAGGGGTGTTTGGACTGTCGGCTAGCGCGGCCGATCCGGGCGCCGAGCTGTATAAAAAGCACTGCGCGGTATGCCACGGTGAAAAGGGCAATGGCCAAAGTCGCGTACAAGGCAGCCTCAACCCTCCACCGCGTGATTTCACCGCTACAGCGGCGCGTGAGGAATTGTCGCGTGAGCGTATGCTTACTTCTGTGACTTATGGCCGTCCCGGTACCGCGATGATGGCATTCAGTACGCGGTTGGACGAGGCCGCGCGCGGCGCAGTGGTCGATTATATCCGCCGTGAATTTATGCAAATTAAAGGGGGCGCCTCACGCGGGCAACAACTTTATAAGCGGCATTGTGCGGCGTGCCACGGCGAAAACGGCAACACGGCGATGTGGGCGCAATCCGGTTTGAATCCACCACCGCGTAATTTTACCGATCCTGCGTCACGCGAGGAGTTGACGTTAGAACGTATGGTGGCCTCCGTCACCTACGGTCGCCCCGGTACCGCGATGATGCCGTTCGCGAAACGCTTGAATGCGGCTGAAATAAAAGAAGTCGTGCATTACGTGCGCAGCACCTTTATGCCGGTGCCCGTCGCCTCGCCCACGCAGGCACCAACGCCTCGTCTGCCGCGCATCGACATGGCGGCGGCGATGCCCCACGGCCTGCGCGGAGACCTGGCGCGGGGTGAGGCGTTTTATCAGGCAAATTGTTTTCATTGTC
>JAOUGF010000245.1 GCA_029857925.1 Gammaproteobacteria bacterium | reverse complement strand
TGTCTATACCCATGCGTTCAAGGATACGCGGTTGCCAGTGATTTTTGAGCGCTAGCAAGGTTTCCGGCAATGCCGTGATTAATTCTTCGATTTGATGCGCAAGCAGCGGTAACACCACCACCGCGAGGATGGTGATGAGCAACGTTAAAAAAACGTACACCAATGCTATGGCGCCGCCACGCGTGATGTAGCGTGACAAACGGATCACGATAGGATTGCACAAATAGGCCAACACCAGGGCGATCGCAAACGGCGTCAATACGGGCCCTAGCGCATACAACAGTGCGAAAAGGCCGACCAATGCCAGTAAGGTGTAATTAAGCGTTTTATTATTCATGGGGAGTCGTCGCGCGCACCGCGTAACGCCCCCATACGGTGACATAAGATACACCGCTCCACACGCTGGTGGCCGCGACAGACCACAGCAAGACGGTGATCAGCGCGGGAGGTATCCATGGTTGCAATTGTGAAATGATGACCACGAGAACCAACACAATTTGCGCTACGGTATTGATCTTACTGCTGATACTTGGTGCCATTTCGATACGCCCAATTAATGAATAGTAGGCCGCCGCGCCGATGACGATCACCAGGTCGCGCGCCAATACCAATACCGCCAGCCATAAAGGCACCAGATGCAAATAGGCCAATGCGACATAGCTTGCGACTAATAATACCTTATCCGCCATCGGATCGAGCAAGGCGCCCAGCGCGCTATGCCATCCAAAGCGTTTGGCCAGATAACCATCCAGCGCGTCGGAAAGCCCTGCCACCAACACGATGACCAAGGCCTCGGTATATCGTAATTGCAGCATCAGCCAAATAGCCGGCGCCACCAACGCGACGCGTAACAAGCTAATAATATTTGGCAGGTGACGCAACGACACGGTGGTTACGGGACGAGGCGATAATTGAGCACGGTGTTCTTGCTTGCCGCAGGGTCTATGGCGGCGTTCGGTGCGTGTTCCACAATCAACACATTGCTCGCGCCTATAGTGCGTGCGACCGCTTCGGTGGTGCCGCGCAATTCCAAGTGGTAGGTGGCTTTTTGGCCATCCAGTTGGATGACGCGCGCCCGTGCAACCGGCTCTAAAGATTCCAAATAGCGTAAAGTTTTCAGGTAATGTTCGAGGCTTTTAACCTCATTGACGACGATCACCGCAGAAGTCGGCGTATTATCCGCAGAGGCTTGCGCCAGTTGACGACCTAAATTGTCCGCGAGGTGATCGATAGCCTCCGCGCCGATGACAGCAGGTTCTTGAGCATGTTCCCAGTCTAATTCGGCATTATTTATCAGTAAGGTCCAGCGCGCGTTCCAACGCCCGCTGTTATCTGCGGTTATTCGCCCCAACAATATACCTTCCGCCTGGTAACGTGCTGAGGCCTTGAGGATGGGCGTGTTCAGTTTATTCCACGCATCGGTCGTGGTCAGCGTGGCTTGGTCTTGCTGATCCAGCGTTGGAAAGATTAATGGGATGCCGCGCAGGCGCGCGCGCGTAACAGCCGCATCGACGATAGGGGAAGGCAGGGATGCATCGACCAGTTGACGACGATGGTCCAGGTCCTCCATCACCAGCCATACGACCAGGTTCGGGCGTATGCGTCCCCAGAACGGCAGGTGATTTTTGTAGAGGGCTTGACTGACGGTCTCGCCGTCAAAGAGTATCCATAGCACTTGTTTTGGTTCTGTGCTGAGATTGTCGGGCGGTATCGCCGTCCCTTGCGGCGACGTAGGATTGAGGGTGATCGGTGGCAAGGTGCGGTAGCGGTATTGCACGACATATTCAGCGGCCTTGGCCGTAAGGGCCGCAGCAGAGGGAGAATTCGCCGCATCCCGGGTGCCGGTCAGACGCAATACCAATTCATAAAACCCGGTACGTATCGCGCGACTGCGTTCGTCGCTCCCCTGGTTTTGAATGGGGATTTCGATCTCAAACAGGCCTTCTAATGCCGCCGCATGGACCAGCGGCGTGGCCATTATTACTGAAACTGAAAAAAATATACGTCGCAACCAGGACATGGACCACCCTACCCACAGACAGTTTACGCAGGAACTTGTTACAATAACATAAGCAAACATTAATTGTAGCCAATAGGTGATGCGGTGACGAAACAACCCAAGGGTACCCCCCCGAACCCAGCGCAGTCTACGGGTCGCGCGACCACTTCCTTGACATATCGCGATGCAGGCGTAGACATCGACGCCGGTGCGGCGCTGGTCGAGCTGATTAAACCGATGGCGGCGCGCACTCAACGCCCAGGTTGTTTGGGGGGGTTGGGCGGTTTTGGGGCGTTGTTTGAGATCCCCCCGCAGTATCGCAAGCCGGTGTTGGTGTCGGGCACCGATGGCGTGGGAACAAAGCTGCGTTTGGCGATGATGATGCGCAAACATGACACGATCGGCATAGATCTTGTCGCGATGTGCGTTAATGATGTGATCGTGCAGGGCGCCGAGCCGTTGTTTTTCTTGGATTATTACGCCACCGGCAAATTAGACGTTGCGGTTGCCAAAGACGTGATCAGTGGCATCGCCGAGGGGTGCGCGCAGGCGGGGGCCGCATTGGTGGGTGGCGAGACCGCCGAAATGCCGGGCATGTATGAAGGCGAAGATTATGATTTAGCCGGTTTTTGTGTTGGGGTTGTCGAAAAAGACCAGATCCTCGACGGCAGTAAAGTGCAGGCCGGGGATGTGTTGTTGGGGCTGGCTGCGTCCGGGCCGCACTCCAATGGTTATTCCCTGATACGCAAGATCATCGAACGCGCCGAACCGGATTTGCAGGCCGCGTTCCATGGCACGACGTTGGGTGCGGCGCTGTTAGCGCCTACGCGCATCTATGTGAAATCCCTGCTCGCGTTATTGCGCGGCATAGAGGTGCACGCGTTGGCGCACATCACCGGCGGTGGGCTGTTGGAGAACGTGCCGCGCGTACTGCCAGACGACCTCAAGGCCCAGATCAATACCAACGCGTGGGTGTTACCGCCGGTATTCGCGTGGTTGCAGGCGCAGGGTCAGATCGCCCCGCGCGAGATGTATAGAACCTTCAATTGCGGTATCGGCATGGTGGTGTGTGTGGGTGCGGCGCAGGCCGATGCCGCGCAAAAATTATTGGTCGCGCAGGGCGAGACCGTGTATCGCATCGGTCAAATCGTGTCACGCAGCGGCGCTGAAGATTACGTGGAGTTGATGTAACTCTTGAGCGCCCCGCGTCTGCCTGTAGTGGTGGTGGTCTCCGGCAAGGGTAGCAATTTGCAGGCGATCATCGACGATGCGCGCCATCCTGACGCACCCTATACCGTGTGCGCCGTCATTAGTAATCGACCGCAGGCAGGGGGCTTGGCACGCGCGCAAGCCGCGGGTATCCCCACCGAGGTCGTCGATCACGCCACGTTTGCGCACCGTGAGGCGTTTGATCACGCGCTGCAAGCGGCGATAGACAGGTATGCGCCGGGGTTGGTGGTGTTGGCGGGGTTTATGCGCATCCTGACCACGGGTTTCGTGGCGCATTATCACGGGCGTTTACTGAATATCCATCCCTCGTTGTTGCCGTTGCACAAGGGATTAAATACCCATCAGGCCGTGTTGGACGCCGGAGAGGCGGAACACGGCGCCAGCGTGCACTTTGTGACCGCGCAATTGGACGGCGGACCGGTCATCCTGCAAGGGCGTGTATCGGTGCGCGCCGAGGACACCGCCGACAGCCTCGCCGTGCGCGTGCATGAAGTCGAGCATCGTATTTATCCGTTGGCCGTCCGTTGGTTCGCGCAGGGGCGTTTGCGATTGCGTGAGGAGGGGGCCTATCTGGATGGTCATAGACTGCCGCCGCAAGGTGCGCTCGCGCCATGACCGCAATCGCGCGACTGCCGCGTATGACATGGACGCAGGCCAGCGTGCCTGTCGTTGCGGCGTTGGCCCTGCTTGTGGTGTGGTTTAGCGATAGCAACGCGGCCCTGTTCGACGCCTTTAATCGCATCGCGCGGTCTATCCATGATTTTCCCTGGGGGAGTGCGACGATGCTGGGGGAGGCCTTGGTGATATTCCCGTTGTTGACGGTGGTGCATCATCGTTGGCCCATGGCGGGGTGGGCCGTGGTGTTTGGCGGCATCGTGACGGGGCTGGCGGTGATATCTTTAAAGGCTGGCATCGGCACATTGCGCCCCCCCGCCGTATTAGCGCCTGAATATCTGCACATCATTGGGCCGACGTTGCGCTTTCGGGCCTTCCCGTCAGGGCATACCGCGACGGCATTTCTGGTCGCGACGGTGGTGATCTTTTATACGCGGCGGTGGTGGTTGCAATGGGGCGTAGGTTTGGCGGCATTGGTCGTCGGTTTGTCGCGGATGGCGGTGGGCGCGCACTGGCCGACGGACGTGTTAGGTGGGGTGGTATTGGGCTGGCTAGGTGCCTGGATCGGGGTGGTCTTGGCCGAGCGTTGGCAGGGCGCGCGTAGCGCGCGCGCGCAATATGTGTTGTTGTTAATGTTTATGGGCAGCGCGGTGGCCTTGTTTGTGGACGA
>JAOUGF010000243.1 GCA_029857925.1 Gammaproteobacteria bacterium | reverse complement strand
CGCCATCAAGATCACCGCAGGGGGTTGGGCGGCAAGATTCAGCGCCTCGTTCGCCGCGCCCATCACCTGCACCAATTCGTCATGCACGATCTTGATGAAGGCTTGGCCCGGCGTCAGGCTCTGCAAGACCTCTATGCCTACCGCCTGGGTACGCACGCGCTCGATAAAGTCCTTCACCACCGGCAACGCGACATCGGCCTCCAACAAGGCCATGCGCACCTCGCGCAAGGTGTCTTTGATATTGTCTTCGGTGATACGCGCCTGGCCGCCGATGCGTTGCAACGTGCGCGTCAGGCGTTGAGTGAGGGTGTCAAACATGCGAAATCTCGGAGTATGCGTTGAGTTGAGAGGATTATAACGGGAAATGGGCGTGAGGTGGGCGTGCCACACCGAGGCACATGGCCAAAAGCCATTGAAATAACGCCTTTACGGTTGTTCATCCAGATTACAGCAATAATTTTTCTCGCGTGGGCCATCTATACTTACCGTGTATCACCTGCGTCCTAAATACCTGATGAAAGCGCTAGGTGATTCGCATACCGCAGTCAACAATTCACTTCAATCCGTTTTAGTTTCTAACCAACACGACAATGCTGTCAGCAAGGAATCCGTGGGGAGATTTTGACCAGTCCGGCCTTAACTCAACAAAGGAGCACAAAGGAATGCATATCACGATTGTTAGTAAATGGTTGGTAGTGGGTCTCGCGACCCTTATCCTATCTGGCTGTGGATCCGGCAAGGCGGAAAAGCCTGCGGATACCGCAGCGGCGCCACCCCGTTCTACCTCGAGCTTGAACGTGCGCTTGGTTCAGGTACCCGCCGAATTCGCGGCGCCGTTTTGTGTCCGTGTGCGTGTTAGCGCGGCGGATTTTGGCGAGCGTGTCAGCGACAAAACCTTGCCAGGAGGCACCAAAACCATCGAAACGGTAGTGCCCAATATTCCGGTCGGTGCGGATCGCACGGCGGAACTCGGCATCTTTGAAGACGGTACATGCGGTGATCTCGCGACTGCGCAATGGTATGGCATCAGTACCGGGGTCGCGATCACGGAGGGTGGCGTCACACTGGTCTCGATGGACATCACGCAACGCGGCGGAACGGCAGGCGTAGGCTCGATTATTATTCGTGGAAATCGCACGATACTCTCCACTCGCTTGCATGGTGAGGTCGTTAACGCACGCCCCGCCTATGCGCCGATCGACGCCGCAACCTGTGATATTTTCGAAAATGGCATCTTAATAGGGAGCGCCACCACGGGCGCGGTGGCGACAGATCTTGGCGTTTTCAATGCCAATATCGAGGTAGACCCCGCGACCAATGAGCTGACGTTGCGTTGTCAACGCCGTGGCTTCCGCAATGCGGTACAACTGGCCGCTAAAATTATCGATACTGTCGATCCGCGACGCGGCACCTTCACCGCTACGGTGCGTATGGCGCCGGGAATCGGTGTCAGCGTGTTGAATTCAGGCGCGAACGGGCTTTCCGCGCGTTTGAGCCTACCTGCGGTACAGCTGCGCAAAGTCGATACCCCGGTCGGCCAATTCGATCAAATTCAAAATCTCGATGACGCCTTTACATTGGCGGGTGGGGGAATCGATAACTTTTCCACACCCGAGGC
The DNA here is from genome assembly GCA_029857925.1 of Gammaproteobacteria bacterium. Classification (GTDB taxonomy): domain Bacteria; phylum Pseudomonadota; class Gammaproteobacteria; order S012-40; family S012-40; genus CAKKRP01. Next base: position 2,898 of record JAOUGF010000243.1, on the reverse strand, counting down.
GCCGGTTTTTACTGCCTATATCGCATTGCCGCTGGGCAGCGAGCTTACCAATATCAGTATCACGCCGGAAGACCAAGGTAACGATGTCGCCGCGCGGTTGTATCCCATCCAAAAGCCAATGCGCGATGCCGCCGGTATGACGCCCGATGCCGCCCCGCCGGTGGACGATGAAGCGTTCAAATTCGACGATGCGATATATCAGCGCGCTGCAATCACTGTACGAAAACCGATAAGTATACAGACCGTGGGTGGCAGTGACGACGTGAATATCGTGGAAGTAAAACTGCATCTCGCCGATTTCGAGCCCGCGAAACAAGCCATGCGTACATATGCCTCGCTGTTGGTTAAAGCGGATTTCGTCGGAAATTGCTTCCGCCGCACGCGCATCGCCGACGGATTTTCGTTGGATAAAGTGGATAATCTGGAGGAAACCGGTTATCTACATTTGCCCACGCCAATTAACGCCGAAATGCTAAACCTGCGCGTGTGCCCAGAAATCATCAAACCGATCTTTTTTGGCGCTCGACTGATCATCGTCACCCCGCCAGAGTTTGCCGCGGCGGCCAATGCATTACGTGCACATAAGATAGCGCACGGAATCAGCACGATAGTCGTTTCCACGTCTACCATCAATCCCGCCGCGCCCGCGACTGAGACGGATATCAAGAATTATTTGAAAAACGCTTATGACAATTGGTGGGTCAGGCCGCGTTGGGTGTTGTTGATGGGAGATTCGGAATCGATCCCAACGCACTACGACCTAAATAATGCATGGGACAGCGCTAAGAACGCCGGTGATATGTGGTATGGTCAATTCGCCGCCAGTGCGACCGCCATCCCGGTCTTCGGCATCGGTCGGTTGCCGGTGGATACCCAAGCGCAGGCGCAAACCATCGTGAATAAAATAATCGCGTTTGAGGCCACACCGCCGGGCGTGTTTTCACCGTATTATTATCGCGAAACGTTCGCGTCCCAGTTCCAGGACAATAATCTGGATAATATCGATGATCGTTGGTTTGCGGAAACCTCAGAACACATCCGTGACTATCAAGTCTCGCTGGGCATGTCGGTACAACGCATCTATTCCGCACCCGCCGCCAGCAATCCGACCTGGTGGCATGATGGCGGGGCTGTCCCGGCCTATTTGCGCAAACCGGGATTCCCGTGGAATGGCAATAGCACCGACATCATCAACGCAGTCAACGGCGGCACCTCGCTGCTGTATCATCGCGACCACGGTTGGTGGTGGGGGTGGGGCACGCCGAGTTTTTCTACGGCAAATCTCGCTTCGGTTCACGCGCCAGGCGCGGGCAACCCCGTCGTATACAGCATCAATTGCGCAAGCGGAATCTTCGACAACGAAACCGTCGATTTACCGGCCAATATTGTCGGCGGCGGTTATGGCCCAGGCATAGGCAGCGTTTATTGGGCGGAGGAATTCGTGCGTAAACCTGACGGGGCGATCGCCGTCATCGGCGATACACGCTCCAGCGCCACGACGCTCAATAACGATATGGCCAAAGGCTTGTTCGATGCGACCTGGCCGTCCTATCTGGCATACACTAGCACGCCAGGTGCGATACGTCGGCTAGGTGATGTGTTGAATCACGCCAAAGGGTATGTCGCGTCGTTGGGTTACGATGCAACGAGCACGCGCCAAGAACTGAATATCTACAACCTCCTTGGCGACCCCACGGTGAGCCTCAAGACGCGCCCACCGGTGCCTATCGTCGTATTACCGTCGCGCAATCTAAGTGTTATTACGCTGACAGTGCGGCCGCAGCCGCCGTGCTTGACGTGCCCAACGTCAATGTTGGAACCGATAATCGCGGTCGCACTAGGTATGGAAGGTGAGGTGCTGGCCCGAGGTGTGGTTGAACTAGGCCAAGTCGCATTAGACGTGGGTAATTACGCCGGTGATATTTCGGTAACGGTATCGGGTGTGGATGTTGTCACCGAAATCGCAAAAGTCCCTGCACTACTGCAATAGCGGAATTCTTACAATTTTCTTTGAGTTTTGTGGCGGCTTAATAGGCCGCCATTTTTTTCCAGTACGCAATCGGGTCATCCAGCGCACCTTCTCTAACGTGCCAATTCTACACACACCAATACATACGACTAGAACTAGAAAAAATACAAGTGCTCGTCCGTTGATCTTTAACCTAGAAACGGCGGTTGGATGCCGTGGAGTGTGCGGTAAAGCGTGCAATCTGCGGCATAGCGCTCTCACCCTTTGGGTGAAAGTAAAATTTACGAATATTTTATTTGTTTCCAATCGTTAGATGTAGGAGTAGCGGTCAACCGCCGCTTCTAGGTTTAAGTGTCATATCGCCGCAATCAAATCGCGCACCCGCCGCAGTCTAACAAGCAAACCACCAACGTGTTAAAAACGGCACCAACACCCGCCCTCCAAACACCATCGCCAGCCCACCGTGACCAAGGACTCGTCCGTGGTTTGTTTATTCCTGTGGCCAGCGCCACCACATCACCCGATGAAAGTTGCGGGATGGCGCGTTCCATATCATCATTTGGGTAAGCCCGATAGAAACGCCGCCATTGCAAACATGTATCCTTTTCCGTCCTCTCAGGCGACTTATCTAGTCAAATATTTAAGACTGGCGGAATTGGATTAATCTTGACGACATGGCGTGTCCGACAACGACATCGTTTCTACATCAATAGTCATTCGCCCGCCGCCAAAATATCTCGTGCACCCTTCTCTCGCACCTGTTACACAATGGGTGCTCTCCCGAAGGAAAAGGAAACCTTTTTGTGCATTTAATACAGCGCCGGATTAACAGTCATTCCAAACGGCCGGGCCGCACATAATCGTTCGACCTTTGCCCCGAATTTTCCGTTAGACATTGTAACGTACAAAGGTCTTTTGCGGCCCGCGAG
>JAOUGF010000244.1 GCA_029857925.1 Gammaproteobacteria bacterium | reverse complement strand
GAGAAGGGTTGCGGTGGCACCTTGGTCGGTGCCTTGGCGCGCGGCAACACAGCCTCGCCGTCCTGCGGTTGCGGGATTTGCAATCGTTCGTGCGCAAACTCGACCGGCACATCGAGATAGGCCCGCGCCGAGTCCAACACCTCCACCCAATCCTTGCGTGCCTCCGCCTCTTCGTAAAATTCGAACGTCGGCGGCTGGGCCCCGGCGATATTGATCTCCGTGATCCACGCAAACAACTGATTGAACGTGTCGCAAATGATTTCGCGGTCGGATGCGTTGACATCTTCTTCGCGTTGCCGATGCGTGCTCGCGGCAGCGCGGCTGCCTTGGCCTTGAATCTCCGTCGCCAATGTTTGCGACGTGAGCGCCTTGGACATCTCGCTGTTGCACATCTTGATGAGCGTGGATTGCACCGGGTCGCCGGTGGACTTGGCCTCCAACAACTCCACGGCGTTGCCGTCCGGTATCGCCGCGACGCCATCTTCGACCATCGCCGCCAGCATGTCGGCGAGCGCGTCTTGATCGCCCTTTTGCGTGCCCATCGGGTAGCGGCCAATGGCCCACGGCATGCCGTATTTTTCCGTGAATTTGACAAAATACTTATAACCGGAATGCTTGAACGTATAGGGCCAAAAGCACGCGGAAAACAACGCGACGCCGTACGGATTATCGAACGACGGCATGTGGCGGGTGACCAGCCACTTATACGGATCTGTCTGTTCTCCCGCGATAGGGGCCGCGCGCGTGCGCAGGCGCAATTCGTTGTCTGTGCCAAACACAAAACGCCGCTGGGGTCGGTCAATCAGCGATGGCACAATTGCGCCGCCTTCTCGCCGCCAAATCACCTCGTGGATCGCGTGGCCGCGAAATACGGCCTGCGCCATGTTCCAAACAACGTCGGGCCAACGATAGCCGGTGTGCGGGCGAGATTGCATCACGGCCTGGCACAATTCCAGCGCACGAATATCCGCCGACGACTCGCCACCGGCTTGCAATCTAAATTCAAAACCTAACGTGCCTGCGCGGATGCTGCGCAACTCACCGATGACGTGCGCGTCGAGCGTGATCGCGTCGAACACTTCTTGCGATTTGCCGAGCTTGCGCAACACCGGGTCGGGGTTGGGCAAAAACTGCAACGCGCCAAAGAACGTCGGGTCGCTGGAGCGTGTCGCGATCTCTTGCATCAATGGCCCGCTGGCCGCGCCGCGTAATTCGCCTGTTGAAATCGACATATCAATACCCCGCTAAATTGGTTCGGCCCGCGCGTCTGCGCGAGGTGACGGCGGGAATGCCGTCTGCGCGGCTCACCGCGATCATCCACAAAATATGCAATGCCGTTAGTCCATCATAGTGATGGTGTGGTTGTTTTTCAGGCCACGTCGTCATTTCGTCGATGAGCTGGATTAGGCTCGAATGAAAAATAATTCGGGGATAAAGATCACAAATAAATGGTTCCAGCGAATCGATGCGCACCTCAGGTTCCACCACTGCCGTTACCCCGACTAAGGGCAGTTGCACCTTTGCGTCTAAGGCTGTCGTGATAAAGGTCGTGCGCATAAATTCGAAGGCATTATTGTTTTCGAAGCCCCAAGTCTGGCATTGAAATTCGCGCTGCGCTTTGATGAGGTCGGAGCAAAGTTTGGTTGTTACCCGACGTTTTATAGCGGCCTCAACGACGTTTAATACCCGTTTTTCCGGGTCCCATCCACCCACTAGAATTGCGCTAGGGTCAGACTTTTCATTTTTACCCAACGAAGGATCACAAGCGCCGTAAAAAACCCAATTTGGGAGACGTTGCACCCAGAATTGCCAGCGTGAAAATACCGCTTCATCCGCCGACCGTGCTTCTCCTTGCATTTCCGTGCCGAATGCCTTGCGATTCTTCGCGCGTTGTCGCATCAACCAATACAACGTCCGAACCGACGGCCATGAAGTTATCGCGCCTTTGTCCATTGCTTTTTTGTTCTTTGAATAAAACGCATAGGAAGGTAAATCCGTATCAGCCGCAACCGCCCCTTGACTCGCCATTGCTTCAATAGACTGCTTGTCATCATTGCGCATGATCTCTTCACATTGCTCCCAAATATCCATGCGTTCCGGCAGTTGTTCAATGGCCTGAAAATGGTGCACCACATGACCGACAGTATTTTTAGCTCGCGATATCGGGTCATCTGGATTGAGCACCGTACCCACTCCGCAATATTTCACCGAACCATCTGGCGGCCCCAGATAATCGACCGCTTTTTCCAGCCAGCTCCAACGATTCTCACGTTCGGTGGGACTTTTGGCCTCCGAGTCCGTTATCAGGTCGTCTCCCAATAATAATTTTGGGCGGGCCGCACCGTGAAATGTCCCGCGTATCGCCTGTTCCGCACCAAACGGTTCAAGCTTTACGCCGGTTTTCGTTACGCATTCACCGACTTTCCACGTCGGCCCACGTCCACAAACCTCGGGAAAATCCAACGCTAGATTAGGATTGATTGTCAGTTCGGTCTTGGTAACCTCCATTAGTTTGGTGGGCATCTTCGTTTCTGCACCAAGCAAAACAATGTAGTCGATAAACAAGGGTGTAGCCTTTCCCCAATCGATTTCGTCTCGAACTTCCGAACCTTGAAGCAGTGCTTGCACTGACGCCCATACCGGCCCAATCTTGGTTAACAAACTGGATTTAGCTTCACCGCGAGGCGCAATCCACCATTCACGACATCCCGCTTGCTGGGAAAGTAGTAGAGGAAATCGCTGGCAAAAATGTGCCTGGAACTTCGACGACTCGCCTCGAATGTGGTGAGGGAAATAGGTATAAGCGAAGAACCGGAAATCGCCTTCCAGTAGCACGCGCCGCCGACGCGCTGCTATGGCTTTGGGAGATGGGTCGAGACCCATTTTACGGGCCTCAATTTCTCGCCGAAGCATAACTGCCTGCTCTCGGATTTCATCCAGGAATTGTTTTTCGTTAAGCGAGGTCACCCAAATGCCTCACTCACACGTGCACCGAACGGTTCTAGAAGTTGAGCGAACGTCGCCAGATGTTGCGGATATTCTTCGCGTAAAAATTTAGTGAGCTCCTCCAAAACCTCGAGCGCGATGGCAAGTTTGGCCAGTTTCGGGTCACCGCCGCCTGCAGCCTTCATTGTCTTTGCGTATGCGTCACTGAGGCGGCTTAGCGCTTCGGCCTTTTTTAGTCCATCATATTCGCCGTTGCGGATATCTTCCATCGTAAGTTGAAATAAACCCGCAAAATCTTCCAACACCTGCGCCGTCAAATCACCCAAGCCGCCCATCGCCATGCGCGAGGCCGCGCGTGCGCGATCCCAATCGTCGCCAGTCGCCTGGCCCTTCTTTTTCCAGAGCCTCGCGGTGTTATAGCCGATACCGTGTTTTTCCGCCGCTGCCTCCAGCGGCAAACGCTCCATCACATAACTGCGCCGGACGGCTAACCGGGATTCGAGGGGGTGGGCCATTAGGCGCCTAACATCGTTTTGATTTTGGCCGCCAATAGCGCCATGCCTACGCCCGCCACGCCGCCTGCGGCGGCACCGTGGATGGCTGCGCGCGTTTCAACCGCACGCAATCGGGTATCCATCTTGTCGATCTTTCCGTCGATATTTGCCACGGTGCTATTGAGTGCTGTGAGCTGACCTTTGATTTCTCCAAGCAAAAGCGTGTGCTCCTCGCTCATTTGCGGCTCCTTTGTTCGTGCAGGTGTTGGCAGTGCGCACAACGCGCCGCATTTGGCAGCGCCGCGAGGCGTCCCTTTTCAATCGGTGATAAGCAGTCGATGCAAATGCGTGCGCCTGCAGGGTTGTAGATTGGCGTGACTTTCGCGACGTTCTTGCGCGCTGACAACGCGATATCCATAAACAGTTCGGCGGTGGCGTTGGCGGTGTCAACGATGTCCATGATGCACCTTTTTGTCTGCGGTTTTATTAATCTTGTTGCGTGCCTTGCGGCGCGCAAAATGATCGGAGACTAACTCGCGCACCCAATCCCGGTACTGTTCCGGTACTTGCGACAATGCGACGACACGCTGCTGTTTGTCACTCAGCGCAATGATGTCGGCGGCGTATTGCCGAGGGCGTTTTTCGGGTGCGGATTGATCCATGCCTGCAGCATGGCGTAATTTGCAGACGGGGTTTAGGGGTGAAACGTTTCACTGAGGGAAACAAAGGGGAGAAACGGAGTTACCTTACTGGAAAAGGTTAGCGGCTGTCAACTAAACATGTCAGGTTGCTGGCCATCGTCGATGTCGTGTGTGATGTTAATCACTTGGCGTCTTGTTAGATTGTAGTCGCGCGCGACGGCAGCACATGATCGACGTTGCCGCTCAATACGAATGGCGTGATCACGCAGCTGCCTGATGATTTTATCGCACTTGGGCAATTCGAGGGTCTGATCGCCAAACGCTGCGCACAGCGCACGCACCGAATATTCGTTGACGATAGCGGATAGCACCCGCGCGAATTCAGGGTAGATCGGCACGCGCAGAAATGTCCCACCGCGCGCCTGTAATAACAGC
>JAOUGF010000242.1 GCA_029857925.1 Gammaproteobacteria bacterium | reverse complement strand
TTTTGATTTGCGTATGCGCCTGGATTTTCTGCTGAACGCCTTTGATGTCAACGAAGTGAAATATGCGCCTTCCGCGCACGCGGAATACCGGGTGAATAATACCTTGTCTTTGGATGCCGAGGCGCAAATCGAATGGCTGCAGGGGGCGACACCGCAAACTTCCACAAACTGGTATTCTACCAATCTCGGTGTACGCTATACCTTTTAGCGCTGTAAGCGTTGCGGCCCGCCGTATTTAGGGCTGATCTGCTGCGGTATTGGTCAGATTTTTCGATCCTTTTGGTTAACGCTATTCGCGTCAGCGCGAACCGTTGGCTAGATGCGCGGCGCCCCCTGTGTGCGGTAACACGTGCAATCTGCGGCTATGCGTTCTCACCCAGCGGGTGTATGCTAAGTTTAAGATTATCTCATTAATATCATATCGTTAGTGTTGGCAGTCGTGGTCACTGCGGTTTCAAACATAAAGGCCACGCATAGCGCCGAAGGCGGGTCGTCCGTGCAATCGATCGCCTAGCTACAAAATACGTCCGTGGGGAAAGAGGGGCAACGCGTTTGAGAGGATTGCCCGGCAATGGCAGTGTATACATCGCGCGCAACGCTATGGATTGCGGCGGTCGGATTGGTATTGGCGGCGGCTTTTTTGTATTGGTATGTCAAACATATACAGGTGTTGAGCGCGGCCGTAGTTTCACAGACGGGTGACCAGTTCGTGCTAGAATTACAGTTTGATGTCCCCATCCAATATACCGGTCATTATCCGCTGGACCACGGGCCGGTGTTGCAGATACAGGTGCGGACGGGGTGGCCATACCAGTATGCAGGCAATGTCTATTTTGACGCCAGTGATGTAAAGACGAGATTTTTAGGGGCCCACCCCTTGTTGCGCTTGGCCTTTGAGAATAATGTGCCGGGGGGGCCTATGGTAAGTATGCAGTTCAATCGGTCGCAGCAGTTTCACGTGAGCCCTGGAAAACAGCCTAATTCGCTGCGAGTGACACTAATTTCACCAGCGTTCGCTGCGCAATGACCCTAAATTAGTGCTGTGAATTGCGTTACTGTTCGTGCTAAGTATCAGAAATATATGTATAATTATTTTTAATTTGGCTAAGCGTGTGAATATAGGTTGGTTTTTAAGTTAATTGCGGGTTAATCAAGAAAGATTCTAATTCCAATGCCAGCAAAAGTTGGGTTAAGGGCAGCGCTAAACATTCAATCAAAGCGCCCATAGGGTACAAGTGATGGCAACGCGAAAAGTGGCGAAGATGCGCAGTCTACCGCCGGGCGACCCCGCATTTGAGCCACTTTTCAACGCCGCTGGCGCGGGTTCAGTGAATTTTTAGAGGTTCCAAATAGCCGCTGCGTAGGTTGTCAACATAACGCGCACGCCGTTTTAGCGTGTGTGGGGTATAAATTTAAGTGTAGGGGGTCAAGTGGGGCGTATCATAGCGGTCTTGGCGTGGTTGTGGGTGGCGACAGGCGTAGTCTACGCCGCGCCAGCGAATACCACGAAAGCGGCCACGCCCCCTCCCAGTGCGGCGACGGTGTTGGCCTTTGACCATGGCATTACCGGATTTCCACTGATAGGCCAGCATGAACGTACCGCCTGTGATGCTTGCCACATTGGGCAAGTTTTCAAAGGCACGCCTACGCAATGCGATCGTTGCCATAACGGCTTGATCACGATCGGAAAGTCCAGCACACATATTCCAACCAACGAAATTTGCGAAACCTGCCACACGCCAATAGGTTTCCGTATTTCGGTGCGTATGAACCATCAAAATATCTATAATAATTGCGAACAATGCCATAACAGTGTGTTGGCGTCGGGCAAGTCGTCTACCACCCACATCATAACCAACCTGCCTTGCACCGAATGCCACAACATCGGCGGCAGTTGGCGTCCTTCGAGCTTTCGTCACGACAAAACCACAGACACCTGCGTTACCTGTCATGAAGGCAAGCGCGCCACAGGGAAAGGCCCGCGTCATATCACCACCGAGAATGTATGCGATGCCTGTCACAATACACAGAACTGGCGTTCGGTACGGGTCGATCATTTGGCGATCCCGCAAGGGGTACTCGCGGAATGTTCGAAGTGTCACAATGGCGTGTCCGCCACGGGCAAAAAGCGCAACCACGTCGTGACCACGGAAGAATGTATATTGTGTCACAACTATGCATTAGGGAATTGGCAGGCGGAATCCTTTGCGACGGTGCATGGGCGTTATACCAGTGGTTGCGTAGCGTGTCACAATGGATTAAACGCCCCTGGCAAAAAGAATGGGCATCCCATTTCGTTAGATAATTGCGAAAAATGTCATTCAAAGCCTAGCGGCGGGCCGGACAATAGTTTCGCAGACGCGAAAGATCAGAAGCGCAAACCCGATCATTCTCAATTAACCGGCAGTTGTTTTAATTGTCACAGCGGGCCGCCAAACGCGACCGGCAAAGGGCCCTCGCATATCAGCTCAACTAATAATTGTGAGCGTTGTCATATCGCGGGCGCGGGTAACTGGGTGGTCGCCGCGAACAAGGTCGATCATAGCCAGGTGTTCGGTCTTTGCACCAACTGTCATAACAATATCATCGCCCAAGGCAAGTCAGAAACACACTTAAAAACAACGAATAATTGTGACTATTGTCATCGCACAACGGCGTGGGTGCCGACGCAGTTTGATCATTCTAAACTCGATTTCACCGTGACTACGTGTGTCAGTTGCCATGACGGTGTGTCGGCGTCCGGCAAGGGCAATGGGCATATCCCGATTAATAGTCGCAATGCCTGCGCGAAGTGCCATGTCCCGGGTACCACCTGGGTGGTGGCTGCGGGCAAGGTAGACCACACCGAAACGGTGGGCAATTGTGAAGGTTGTCACAATGCGGCAGGAAATTTCGCCCAGGGTAAATCCCCGAATCATATCCCCTCCACCAATCAATGCGCGACCTGTCATACCACGACGGCGACATGGAAGGGTGCGAAGGTCGATCACGCGGGCATACGCACCGGGTGTGTGACCTGTCACAACGGCGTGTCCAGCGCAAAAAGCAAGCTGAGCAGCGCCAGTCATCCGTTGACCAGCGACACGTGTGAGGCCTGTCACGGCGTGGTGTTGTGGAAGCCAGTGGTGAAGGTCGATCACAATCAGGTGATAGGCGCGTGCGAGACCTGCCATTTGGCGAAGAAGACGGCCCCCACGAATGCGAAGCCGCATATTGCGTCTGATAACGTGTGCGGTGCGTGTCATTCCACCGTGAAATGGAATCAAAATGTCACCGTTAACCACGGTCATGTAATTGGCGCCTGTATTACGTGTCACGCCAAAACCGCGGGGCATCTGCCGACGTCGGATAATTGTAAGGCGTGCCATAGTACATTTGGATGGTTGAAGGCGCAGTTGGTGTCTTTCGATCACAAAGAAGTTTCGGTGAAGTGTTATAACTGCCATAACGGGTCGACTACGACGCGTAGCATTCAGATCCAAGGCAAGACGCTAGGTCACATCAACAGCAGTAGCGAGTGCGCGGCCTGCCACAGCACGACCGGCTGGAAAGGCATGCCGGTAGACCATACGCAAGTGATCGGCACGTGTTTCTCTTGTCACAATACGGTGATCGCGAAAGGTAAGGGCGCCACCCACGCGCCTACTACCAATAATTGCGAAAAGTGTCACGTGTCCACGCGTTGGGCAGTGACGAAAGACACGATGAATCATAACGAGGCGACGGCGGTAACCAATTGTAAGTTCTGTCACAACGGCGCACGCGGCAAAACCGCGACGCATATCCTAAGCAGTGAAAACTGCGCGGCCTGTCATGCCTACACCGGGTGGAAACCCATATTATTTACGTCGTCCGCGACCTTCCACGCCGAAGTGATTGGGGGTTGTAGTGATTGTCACAACGGCGTGGCCGTTATCAATAATATTCGTGTCGGCGGTAAGGGCCCGTTGCACATTTTATCGACCGCAATGTGTGAGGCTTGCCACGTCACCAACAATTGGGGGGTGACGCCGGCCACCAAAGTGGATCATGCACATGTGTCGGGCCCGTGCTTCAATTGCCACAACAACTCCACACGTGTGGGTGGTTTGACGAGCCGCACCATCGCCGGTAAAACCGCTGCGCATTTGACCACCAGCAACAACTGCGGCAAGTGCCATGGCATCACGCCGTTGGCGTGGAAATCTATTATCAAACCCGTGGATCACATCGAGGTCATCGGCACCTGCGAATCTTGCCACAACAACGTGAAGGTGGCAGGCAAGCCCGCTACACACATCCCAACGACGGTGAGTTGCAACGCCTGCCACAAGAGCACCGCCGATTGGAAGGCCTTGACCACGATGGATCATACACAGACCACTGCGGCGTGTAATACCTGTCACAACGGCACCAATGCAACGGGTGTGACGGCCACCCATATCGCCACCAATGGCGATTGTAAGGTCTGCCACTCCTATATCAATTGGGTGCCGATTACGGTCGCACACAGCGCGATCCTGCCGCAGCCGTTGGTGT
>JAOUGF010000002.1 GCA_029857925.1 Gammaproteobacteria bacterium | reverse complement strand
CGCGAACCGAGCACATCGCAGGATGCGACGCATGTCGGCTGGGAAGACGCGCTCAAACAGTGGGCAGAAGGGCGCCTAAACCAGGGGGAACAGGCGCTGTTGGATACGGCCACGCCGACGTTCGAACGCATCATGATAGAGACCGCCATGCAGCGCGCGGGCGGCCACCGGCAAGACGCCGCGAAACTCCTCGGCTGGGGACGCAACACGTTGACACGCAAGATCAAAGAGCTGGGTATGGAAGGTCGCTTCGTGTCATAATCCAGTATGTTCCACGTTATACTTTACCAGCCGGAGATCCCCCCTAACACCGGCAATATCATACGCTTGTGCGCCAATACCGGCGCGCAGTTGCACCTTATCAAGCCGTTGGGGTTTGAAATGGACGACAAGCGCCTACAGCGCGCGGGGCTAGATTACCACGAGTGGGCGCGTGTGCATGTACATGCCGATTGGGACGCGTGCCTTAACGCCGCCTCACCGGCGCGTGTGTTCGCGTGTACCACCAAGGCGAAACGGTCCTATACCGATGTGCGCTTTGCGGCCGGGGACGCGTTGTTGTTCGGCCCGGAAACCCGCGGGCTGCCCGCCCACCTGCTACAAACCCTTGCGCCCGAAAGCTGGTTACGCATCCCCATGGTCGCGGGCAGCCGTAGCCTGAACTTAGGGAACGCCGCCGCAGTCATACTCTACGAGGCGTGGCGACAACTGGGGTTTAACGGGGCGGTATAACTCATCCTCAGCATTTGAAAGAACGTCGGGGTGCATTTACCGTACGCAACATTTTCGATTAGGACGCAACCCATGCAGATCAGCACATTTACCGATTTATTACATGCCGCGCACCAGCAACCGCAACCCCAGCGTCTGTTATTCGTTTTCGCCGAGGCAGGGCTGCCGAGTGAATCTACGCCGGAACAACAACAGCGTTATCAATCCAGACAAGGCGGCGCACTCACACCGATCATGTGCGTGGACAAATTACCTGCCGATATCCCTTCCTTTAACCATCTCGTTGAAGAATCACTGCAGCTCGGCAAACCCTGGGACATCGTTTTCGTCGCCAGTCTATCCGGGCATCAGGGTGTCGCGCCTACGCCCCAAGACGCCGATAAACCGTTGCAGCAAATGGTGGAGTCCATCAATGGCGGCCTGATAAAAAATTTTCTGCCTTTTGATCGCCAAGGCGAGTTGGTGCGGTTTACGTCTTAAGGGAACCTCTAAAAATTCGATCAGGGGATGCAGCGCTAGGCGGAAAGGGGCGAAAAAATGCGGTTTGCACGTTGCCTCAAAGGCCCGGCATACCTGAGCATTTTTCGACCCTTTTCAACGACGCAATGCGCCGCTCAGCGAATTTTTAGAGGTTCCCTTAATGCAATGCGCAAGAAATCTACTACCGTGTAGTCGCCGATGAATCCGATTAAATTACAATATTTCCGCGTATTTTCGCTGCTCTTCTGCCTGCGTGCGGGAGATTTGTATATCACCCATAAAATCACACCCGACTTGCAATTGGAGTGGAATCCCCTCGTCTCGCAATTTCATTTTTCGTGGTTGGGATTGCTCGTAGCTCGTAGCACAAGCGATCATTTTGTCACTCGCGTTATTCGGCTATGGTAGCTACGCGCGGCGTATCCGCGACCCCGTAGATAAACCGGGACTGCCGTTGCGCCAGTTTGTGTTTTATTACTTTAACGGCAGGGAAGCATGCTGGAAGAATTGGGCGCAGAGCTTTATGAAGATGCCGGATCGGCGCTATCTAAAGGTGAGGGGTGAGTTCCTGGGGTTTGTATTGGTGGTGAGCATCATCTTGGCCAGCGTCTTCGCGATCGCACACAACACGCTGATATTTGTGGACGCGCAAGCCTATTCGGAGTTTGTGCGTATACACGGTGATGTCTATCTTCCCGTCGTGTTGGTACTGTGCGTGACGCTCAGCGCTAATCTATTTTTTCTGCTGGAATTTAATACCTACCGCACACACTAATACAATGACCTTGCGTCATCGCTACGGCGCGTACAACAAAAGTTTGACGCCATAGTACATTGGCCGTGCAGCGGTCGCGTGCGTCAGTTAAATGCGGTCGCCCCGTTCCCGCTGCCTAACTGTGGTCGTATGGCGCACTCCACCTGCAATTTTCCTTGTCCGTCGAATGCGAAAACCTTGCTAATGTCTTGTACTCTGTCCGTCGCGTCGCCGAGGCTGTTCGCAGGTGGAAAGAGCGCATCCTGCAGCACTAAATCCTGTTTTTGCAGACGAATGACATCGCCTTTGTTTAAGTCCACCATCGCGATGGTCTTGCCATTTACGGCGAAGATATTTTCGGTTTGATCGACCATGAATTCGGCGGCGGTCGCAAGGGTCACATAGGACAAGATAAAAACCGCCAAGGTATTCAGTAAAATTTTTAAATAACGGTGAAACGCAGACATGGGCTAAGACTCCGAAAGCGACATATTGTGTTCACTTAGTCAAGTTTCGTTCCAACTATTGTCACGTTACAACGGCCCGTAGGATAAGAAATTTCGGCTCGGATGATGCTGCACGAATTTGGAAAGCATTGCGATAACGTCATCAAGTTCGATAAGATGCATCGCATCGCGATCGTGTACACGTATCCCCCACGGCAACACCTCCACCGGCTTGCCATATTCCCGTAAGACCGCCTGCGGGTATCGGTTGACGACCCATGCAAGGCTCTGACAAGGACCGGTTTGATAGGGGTTGGTCGCCGCGTATAGCCCGATGACCGGTGTATGCACTGCCGTCGCCATGTGGGCGGGACCGGAGTCGCTGGTAATCAACACGTTGGCGCGCTGCAGCAAGGCCAATAATTGCTTGAGATCGGTCTTACCGACGAGATTCATCGGCGGTGTTTCCATATTTTCCACTAACTTCGCAGCGAACGCGCGTTCTTCTTGCGACGTCCCGCCACACAAAACCACCGTGAAACCCAATACTTTTTGCGCATAGTCGGCGACGGCAGCAAAACGTTCCGGATACCAATTGCGGTGTACGCGACGCGACGGCCCCGACGAGACATTAATCGCGAGTACCGGATCACTGCCGGGCAGGTGCTTGCGCACAAATTCATTTGCAGCAACAGGCACCGGTATATCCCAACGCAACGTTGATTCATGGCTGTCCAGTGCATGTGCGAAGGCCATATACATGTCTGCGGCGTGCTGACGCGGATGCGGTTCGATATGCTGGTTGGTAAATACCCACTGCAATTCCTTAGCGCGCGCCTGATCGAATCCCAAGCGTATGGCCGCGCGCACGAGGCTGCTGACCAAGCTGGCACGCAGTGCCGTTTGCATGTGCAATAGCACATCGAAACGCCGCTTACGCAGCATCTTGGAAAGTGAAACATAGGCCCGAATACCGGCCTTTTTATCGAACACGATAAATTCGATATCCGGTATATCACCCACCAACGCGTACTCCGCCTTACCAATGATCCAGGTGAGCTTGGCCTGCGGCCAACGCAATTGGATTGCGCGTATCGCGGGCAACGCCAAGCACACGTCACCCAGCGCTGAAAGGCGTATAATACAAATGGAATTCAACGGGGGGAGAGGGTCTAAAATCATCGTCTATCCTATCAAAGCCCTTTTTTTCCGCGCCAATTCATATATACTTTCAGGTTTTTGCACCGCACACCGCTTTAAGGTGGTTAACGATATACATTGATTTAATAGTAACACATTGAATCCTATGTAGTTGCGTAGTGCAATGCCGTGAACGAGGGGGCGTTTACAGGTGCCGTTAAACCTGCACGCTGTCAGTCTACCCCGCCCTATGCAACGCGGCATGGCGTTTTTTTGCGTGTGCCGTTAAGATTTGTCAACTTTGGTAAGGAGCAAGCTATGTCAGTCAAACACCCTGTCGTCGCCGTAACCGGTTCATCCGGCGCCGGTACCACGACTGTAAAAAATGCCTTCGAGCATATCTTCCGTCGTTATGGCATCAATCCCGTGGTCGTCGAAGGTGACAGCTTTCACCGCTATAACCGCGTCGAGATGCGCGAGGCCATCAAAAAGGCCCAATCCGAAGACCGCGTGTTAAGCCACTTCGGCCCCGAAGGCAATGTATTCGATAAACTGGCCGAATTGTTCCGCCAATACGGCGAAACCGGCGGCGGCAAGGTACGCAAATACCTGCACAGCCACGAAGAGGCAGAACCTTACAAGCAAGAACCAGGCACGTTCACCGCGTGGGAAGACATCCCCGCGAATACCGACCTGTTGTTCTATGAGGGCCTGCACGGCGGTGTCGCCTACGAAAACATCAACGCCGCGCAACATGTCGATTTATTGGTCGGTGTGGTGCCTATCGTCAATCTGGAATGGATACAAAAGATTCACCGTGACACGGCCCAGCGCGGCTATTCCGCCGAGGCCGTCACCGACACCATACTGCGTCGTATGCACGACTACGTACACTACATCACGCCGCAATTCTCGCGTACGCACATCAACTTCCAACGCGTACCCACGGTGGATACCTCGAACCCCTTTATCTCGCGCGACATCCCGACGCCTGATGAAAGTTTTGTGGTGATACGTTTCCGCGATCCCAAATCGGTCGATTTTCCGTACCTATTGAACATGATCAAAGATTCATTCTTGTCCCGCCCCAACACCCTGGTGGTGCCCGGCGGCAAGATGGGTTTTGCGATGGAAATTATCCTCACACCCATCATCTACGATCTGATCGAACGCAAGAAAAAAGGTAAATAAGCACTCCAATACCCAGGCCCACCCCCCGGTGGGCTTTTTTTCGCGCAGATTAACGCGCTAAACACCCCCACGCCATTATCGTCGTCGCGGTGATACAGGCGACACTCTGCTATTCTTCGTTTATACTTAAGGGCTTAATACTGATCCGTGTACAGGATTGGGAGGGCACACCATGATCGCCAACAATTTATTGCTCAACATCAAGGCACCTACACGACGGTTCGCTGTGGGTGGCGCGGCGGTAGTCATTGTGTTTACCGCGACCTGGTTGGTCGCCGGACAACCCATCCCCCTCTATACGATGGCGGACCTCGGCAAGATCGGTTATCTCCGCAGCGAGGAAAACCAACCCAATACACAACGCTTCCGGATCAACGACAGCGGTTTCATCGTCGGCACGTCAGTCACCGCGCACGGCCAACAGGCCGTCTACGCCGAGGTACGGGACGGCCGCTATTCACCGATTGCCGCGCTACCGGTATCCATGGATGGCGCCGGCACCCCGATCGCGATCAGTGCCGCAAACGCGGTGAACATTGAAAACGACGTCGTGGGATGGGAAGAACAGGCAGGTCAACGTTACGCCACCTTGTGGACACGTGACGCCGATGGCCGCTGGTCGATGAAGCATTTGCAGATGAAGGCGCCTTATACTTCCAGCATGGCATGGGACATCAATGATCGCCAGGAGATCGTCGGCAGTTTAAATGTGGACGGTGTGAATTACGCCGCCTATTGGCATGAACCCAGTAGTGAACCTGACATCTTGGGTGTCGTAGACGGCAACAATACGCGCGGCACGCCCGAACCGCTGATTGGATCCGCACTCGCGATAAACAACGAGGGCGTCATCGCTGGCGTCACCGGCACCGACACCTTCATCAAACGGCCAAGCGAACTCCATATTACGCGCGCGCACAGCGTCGGCGGCAAGGGTTATTTACCTTATTTTAACGCCGTGGATATTAATGCCGCCGGTGTCGTCGCCGCAAATGCCGTCGCCCCGGCGAATCGTTATGAGTTTTCAACCTACACCCCCGATACGCCGTGGGTGTGGTCTCGCGCCCAAGGCCTACATGAACTTATCGCGAATGCCGATACCAGCGCGTGGGCCACGTCCATCAATGATGCGCAATTTTTGATCGGTCATAAGGCCGAGGTACCAGGCATTGCCCCGCTAGGCTTTTCGAATCGCAGCCCTTTTATGTACCACCTAGAAGGCAACGATGCCGAACTGGCGGAATGGCAGGCGTTCGATCTCCGCAGCCAATTACCGGCATTACCGGAGGGATGGGAATTTCACAAGGCGAGTTCGATCAGCAATAACGGTCGCATCGCGGTCATGGCAAAAAAATACGACGATTGGCACCTGTATGTACTAAACCCCGCCGTCGCAGATCTGGCGGTGGATATTTCGCCGATACAACCCGCGTTATGGACGCCGGATGCCACGGCCCGCGCGCAATTGGCCGCAAGTCTATCACCACAGGTCTCCGCGTCTACGCTGTCCGTCGCCGCACTCAGAATACATAATCTTGGCCCGACCAAGGCGCAGAATATAGTCATTACCGGAAGTTTTGACACCGTCGTCACGATCGACGCAATTGAAAATTCCGTGGTGAGCACGAACAACGAGAGCATCTCCAGTTATTGTTTATCTGCCGGGGAACGCAAAGGGCGCTCTACACTTACCTGCCACATCGGGCAATTGGCGGCCGATGATTTTGCCGACATCGTTGTAAAATTTTCCGCACAACGCCCCGGCGAATACCAACTCGAGGCCCAGGTCACGTCCACCACCAGCGACGTGCTGAATCACCGCAATAATCGCCAAACCGCGAGGTTTAATGTCCTGGGCTTAGGCAACGGCACCACAGCACTTGCCACACAGAAAGAAGCTGCAACAAAATCCGCTGCGGCAACAGTTACCGTCAATCAGCCCGACCATGCGCAACCCGCGCCGACCAAACACGATTTATTGGCCCTCGCGGACGTCAATGTAGCTGCGGAATTCACACCGACACCCACTGAACAACCCACTGGTCCGCCGCCCCTCGCATTAGAAGGTGCAGGCGCACTCGCGGGGAACGCAATACAAACGACGCACGCTAAGCCCCTCAGCAATCCATTCGCACCCCCGCCGCTGACGGTGGAAGGGCCGGGTGGGCAAGCCGTCAGCGCGAACAACAACCAAGCCGGCGGTTGCAGCCTTGGGGCGCCAGGGCAACATGACAGCTCGCTGCCCTTCTTATTGTTGGCGGCGGGTGGTTATTGGATAAGAATGCGTCGGCGCACCTCCGTTTCTGCGCAGCCATAATAAACATCTAACGTTTGCACGGCGACGTTTGTAGTTTTTGTTGGTGATTTTCGAGCATACTGAAGGGTGATTTTGTTTTTGCGCGCCCAATTGTCGGCGTTGTTATCGTGAATAAAGTGCCGCTTGCGGCGGTTGACCACTACTCCTTCATCTAACGATTTGAAACAAATAAAATATTCGTAAATTTTACATACACCCAATGGGTTAGAGCGCTATGCCGCGGATTGCACGCTTTGCCCTGCGTACGCTAAAGCCCACACTCCACGGCATCCAACCGCCGTTTCTAGGATTATGCACACTTCTGGTTGTCTATTCCCGTCAATTTGCAACCATGTATCGCGTTTATCAGCCAATTGACCATGTCTGTGCGCGCGTAATTTTTTCTAAATGCCAGCGCGACACTACGCGTGGGTTGTATGTCTCGAAAACGTCTCACACTAATAAGCCGCTGCGAAAATTTTTCCGCGCACGCCGCAGTCGCGGGCGCAATGGTAATGCCCGCGCCGCTGGCGACGATGTAGCGTATCGTTTCCAACGATCCACCCTCGATAATGGTGTGAGTATCTTCTTGTTTGCTCCACTCCGCCCACTCCGGGCACAGCGCCAATACATGATCGCGAAAACAATGTTGCGGCCCTAACAATAGCAACGGCTCATCGCGCAAATCTGACACTTTAAGCGTATCTTTAAGCGCCAACGGGTGTGCGCTGGGTATCAAGGTTACCAGCGGTTCGTTGTATACCGTGACCGTCTCTATACTTGAATCACTAAAAGGGAGTGAGATAATCGCAACGTCGATATCGCCATGCTTGAGGCGCTCTATCAAGACGCCGGTGTAATTTTCTTCAATGAATAAACGCATTTGCGGGGCGCGTTCATGGATGATGGGTAACAGACTCGGAAACAGATACGGCCCTATCGTATAAATCGCACCTAATCTCAGTGGCCCGTGATAAGGGTCGCGCTCTAGCAGCGCAGTTTGGCGTATCGCTGCAATTTCTGCCATCGCCCGCTCTGCGAGTGACACAATTTTTTGCCCCACCGGTGTGATGATAAGTTCTTTTTGGCCACGCTCAAATATCAAAACGCCTAGCTCGTCCTCCAATTTTTTAATTCCCAAACTAAGTGTGGATTGGCTGACAAAACAAACAGCCGCCGCGCGCCCAAAATGCCTTTCATTGGCGACGGCGACGATGTAACGCAGCTCCGTTAGCGTCATAGCGAGTGTATACCTGGAAGATAGCCGAATTGGCCTCTTTTTTAGCTTGCGCCAATTTTCTTAATATAAAGTGAATCTGTCATAACGTAACACGCAAAATACAAAACAGCGCATTGATTCCGCCTGCGTGATTGACACACTAGATGAGCGCGTTTTAAAAATTCAATTATCTATTTTACTTTGGACGCTGGATACTGCATGAGTAATTTACCGTAGTTTTCTCCGACGAAAGAGGAGTTTTGCTTATGGAAAAAGTTTCGCGAAGGCAATTTCTTGGCATGTCTACTAAAGTGGGCGCAGCCACTTTATTTACTGGCGTATTCGCGCCCAGCGCCAGTAGTTTTTTCGGTTTAGGGGGTGTCGCCCACGCGGGCACAAAGAAGATTCAAGAATTTAATTTCGCCGTGCTCACAGATGCCCATTTATATAATATCGCCGACCACAAGTTTGATCACATTTTAGAGAAGGCCGTGGCAGACGTAAATGGTCTGGCGAAAAAACCGGATTTCGTTTTATACGGAGGCGATCTGGGACAATCCGGAAAAAAAGAGGAATTGGCGAAAGGCAAGGCGATACTCGATAAGCTGACGGTACCGTATAAAATCATTCCCGGCGAACACGATTATTATTTGGACATGGGCGCGGAATGGCGCGGGATGTTCGGTCCCGAACATTGGTCATTCGATCACAAGGGTGTGCATTTTATCGGGATGAATTCGATTTTGATAAAAGATTTTTGGAGCGCAAGAAAACTTACACCAACTGAACGCATGGGGTTGTTGGAAGAACTGGAATGCCATCAATGCGGCGCGTGGGGCGTTGGAGAAGAACAACTGGAATGGTTGAAAAAAGACGTCAAGAATCTGAGTCCAGATACGCCGGTGGTGATTATGACGCATTCGCCGTTGTGGGACTATTATCCACGCTGGAATTTTCAGACATTAGATGCACCGGAAATTCGGGCGATATTGAAAAAATTCGAAAAGGTGATCGCGATACACGGACACGTTCATCAGGTCGTCTATAATCAGATCGGGAATATACATTCGGCAGGGTTGTTATCCACTTCGTGGCCGTGGCCTTACCCACCCGTGACATTACCGCATCCGGAAATCAAAATGAACCGCGTTGACCCTGGCAATTTTGAAGACGGTCTGGGTACGCACCAAGTGTCGCTGAACAAGGATTTCGCGGGCATGATGGACTATCGCGCGTTTGCGGATTTGTTACCTGAAAACGTTAAACGCGGACTGAAACTGTGAGCCTAGGAGATCAATCATGAACATTAGCAAATTGATGTTAATTGGCGTCGCGGTTGTCGGTGTTGCGTCTGTTTCAGTCGCTTATGCAAAATCACCCCGTAGTGAAAAGCAAATCGCCGCTGAAAATAAGGCACTGATGGACGCCGTGGCCAAGGGTGATGCCTTGTGGCACGACGGACGTTTGGGGACCAACGGGCTGGCCTGTGGCAATTGCCATCCTGACGGTTCTGCGACGAACCCACACACGTGGCCTAAATATCAAACCAATTTAGGCAAGGTGGGTACGATGCGCGACATGATAAATTGGTGTGTCGCCGTACCGTTGCAAGGCAAACCGTTGGCGTTTGATAGTGATGAAATGATCGCGTTAGAGGCCTACGCCACTTATACGCATCGCGGCATCACCATTGCGCCTGGCAAGGATGAACAACATGGCGCCGTACCGGTAAAATCCGGGCCGGGATACCCTTAGTCCACCCTGCGCATGGCGGGCTGTAGTTGCGAGTCCGCCATGCGTTATTTGCACCAAACTTTGTTTGTTGAACGCCATGAAACTTGTACCTCGCATCATTTTATTCTCCGCTATTATATTTTCGGATTGCCTATATGCGCAGACCTGCGGCGTAGACGCGCCTGCGTTGTCGTCTGACACCCGATTTTTTATCAACGAAGATAACACCATCACCGACCTTGAAAGTGGACTCACCTGGATGCGTTGCAGTGTGGGTATGGTCTGGGACGGAAAAATTTGCATAGGCTCGCCCCGTCTTATGGATTGGGCGCAGGCCAAACATTGGGGACAAACAATGAAACTGGGCGCCTATACGTGGCGTCTTCCGCAATTATCGGAGTTGGCAACATTGGTAGAAAGAGAATGTCGCCATTCTGCCGCGCCGCGCATCAATCACCGATATTTTCCAAATACACCGCTATCCCCATTTTGGACTGCCAACGCAACGCCGGGCAGAGAAAACCACTATTACGTGTTAGGGTTCGATGCACGAGGCGTAGGCAGTTATTTAATGGATCTAAAATTTGCACTGCGTTTAGTTGCCGGAAGGGAAAACTAAAGTCTAACCTACAATCCTAGAAACGCTGGTCGACCGTCGTTTCTAGGATAATCAATGCACGTTCTGTGGGTGTCACGTGAAACATACACTGCACAATAGCCTCTGGAACAACCGTTGTCTGCTGCCGCTAAACGGCTGGATACGAGTATTAATAATGTTAATATCCAGGGCTGATGCTGGGACACAGCGTATAAGTAGCTAGCCCCACGCGTACCTAGCCACGCTCGCCCCGGCACAACGCCTGCTGCTAGATCCGCTGTGGCCGAGGATGAATAGGCGCGAAACCGTCTATTTTGTACATCCAAGGCCGTCCGCCGTTGTATGCCAGGGTAATAACACCACTAATTACAAAGTATTATTACTGTGTTCTTACACATCCAAATTCATCACCGATAAGGCATTGCGCTCAATAAACGCGCGGCGTGGCTCCACGTGGTCGCCCATCAGCGTAGTAAATATCTCATCCGCGGCCATTGCGTCCTCTATCCGCACCCTCAACAAACGACGCGTCTGTGTGTTCAACGTGGTTTCCCATAACTGTTCTGGATTCATTTCCCCCAGACCCTTATAGCGTTGTATACCTTGACCACGCTTCGCCTCCTCCATCAACCAGTCTACGGCGTGTTTGAAACTGGTGACGTCGCTGCGTCTATCGCCTCGTTCAACATAGGCGCCTTCTTGGATGAGGCCTTCAAGTTTTATATTTAACGCGATGATGGCCTTATATTCACCGGAGATAAAAAATTCCCGATCAATCACAAACTCACGCTCGACACTGTGGCGCGCATAACTAACACGTAGTTGCGTAAACTTTTCGTTCTGCCAATCGACCTCTATATGATAGGTTGATAATCCCTTTAAATCATTCGCGCGCTTGGTCCAGCTCGCTACCCACGTCGGGAACTCTTCTTCACTCTGCATCAGTTCTTGAGTAACCTGCGGCATATAAATCAATTGTTCAATCAGCGTAGCATCATAACGACGACCGACACGTTTTGCGATGTGTAACACCTGATAATATTCCTTTGCCAGCGCCTCCAAGGCTTGTGCATGTAAGGCCGGAAGTTGGGCGCCCGTATGCAAGCGCGCATCATTGATGGCCGTTTGCATCAAGTACGCATTCAGTTCGTTATCATCTTTGACGTAATATTCTTGTTTACCTTTCTTCACCTTGTACAGCGGTGGTTGCGCAATATACACATGACCGCGCTCGATGATCTCAGGCATCTGACGATAAAAAAATGTTAACAGCAATGTACGGATATGCGATCCGTCAACGTCCGCATCGGTCATGATGATGATACGATGATAGCGCAATTTATTTGGATCAAATTCGTCGCGACCGATGCCGCAGCCTAATGCGGTGATCAACGTACCCACTTCAACCGAAGACAACATCTTATCGAAGCGCGCCTTTTCGACGTTTAAGATCTTACCCTTCAGTGGAAGGATCGCTTGAAATTTTCGATCACGCCCCTGTTTTGCAGAACCACCTGCGGAGTCACCCTCGACGAGGAAGAGCTCAGATTGGGCGGGATCTTTTTCTTGGCAATCTGCAAGTTTTCCAGGCAGGCCCGCAATGTCCAGCGCGCTTTTACGACGCGTCATTTCACGTGCCTTGCGCGCGGCCTCACGCGCCATCGCCGCCTCGACGATCTTCGCCGTTACCGATTTTGCGTCCTGCGGATTTTCGAGTAAGTAGGCCTCAAACTGGTCGCCCATTAAGGATTCAACCGCCGCCTTTACCTCGGATGAAACTAATTTATCTTTCGTCTGTGACGAAAATTTCGGGTCATGTAGCTTTACGGAAACGATAGCGGTCAAACCTTCGCGCGCATCTTCGCCGGTGGTTTGAACCTTGGCCTTTTTTGCGATTTCGTTTTTTTCTATATATTGGTTAAGCGTGCGCGTCAACGCGCCACGGAAGCCGGCGAGGTGAGTACCACCATCGCGCTGCGGAATATTATTGGTGTAACAGTAAATATTTTCTTGGTAGGAGTCATTCCATTGCAATCCCACCTCTACCGTAACCTTGTCTTTTTCGCCGACAAAGTGAAAAACATGGGGGTGTACAGGTGTCTTCATCTGACTTAGATGTTCGACAAATGCGCGTATTCCACCCTTGTATTCAAATACGTCTTCGTGGGCACTACGCTTATCACTCAAACAAATGCGCACACCTTGATTCAAAAAGGACAACTCGCGCAGGCGCTTGGCCAGTGTTTCGTAAATGAAATGGATGTTAGTAAAGATTTCCGAACTGGCCTTGAAGTGGACTTCTGTGCCGCGATTGGTCGCATCGCCTATGACCTTGAGGGGGAATTGTGGTTCACCCAAACGGTATTCTTGGTAGTGAACTTTACCCTCGCGACGAATGGTCAGAGACAAAAATTCAGAGAGCGCATTCACCACGGAAACACCTACGCCATGCAAGCCGCCGGACACTTTATAAGAGTTGTCATCGAATTTACCGCCAGCATGTAGCACCGTCATAATGACTTCTGCTGCGGAGCAACCTTCCTCCGGGTGGATGTCTACAGGTATGCCACGCCCATTGTCCGTTACGGTGATAGATTCGTCTTCGTGTATGATGACGTTGATTTCGGTGCAATATCCAGCCAACGCCTCATCGATCGCGTTATCAACGACCTCAAATACCATGTGGTGTAGGCCACTACCATCATCGGTATCTCCGATATACATACCAGGACGCTTACGCACCGCGTCTAGGCCCTTCAGCACTTTGATGTTAGAGGAATCGTATTTCGGTTCTGTCGTCATAGACTGCTCTCATAACTTTCCAAAAAGACACTACGAAACCACCTTGGTGAGGTGGCCTTGTTCCACGTGAAACAGATTCCTACCCTTGTCCGGCATTCGAACCCAGGGTTCAGGGGTGATCGCAGTTACCATCACCTGGCATCCGAACGCCTCCAATAACCCCAGTACCTTTGCCAAGTTGTCACCATCGAGCTCCGCAGGCAAGTCGTCTAGTAATACGACCGGGTAGATTTCGCGCTGCTCTATTAACAAACGTATCTGCGCTAAACGAAGCGCATATATAATCAATTTCTGCTGCCCTCGAGACACGCGCGCCTGTACCAGCCCTTTAATATCTTCCACAAAGATATCCGCGCGATGGGGGCCTATTTGCGTAGACTGGTATTTTATATCGCGTTCAATCGACTGATTTAATGATTCCTCTAAGGAACTGTCTTCGCCCCAGCCCTTCATTAACCGAATAGAGACGTCTGCCATGTTACCCAACAACTCTTGGGCAAGGGCTGCAAATAAGGGTATTAATTTCTCAAGGTAGGCCAGCCTAAAGCCCTGAAGACGCTCTCCCTCTAACGCCAGTGTAGCCCGCCAAGGAAGGTCCATTGCGTCGAATGACCCGTTCCGCGGCTGCTTCAACAACGCGTTGCGCTGCTTCAACGCACGCATATAACGCTGCCAATGTTCGACGTAAGCGGGTTCCACGTGAAACACCCCCCAATCCAGATATCTACGTCGGATCTCGGGGCCTTCCTCAATGAGCGCATGACTTTCAGGTGTAATGGCCAGCACAGGTAATGACCGTGCCAACCTCCCCTGTGTCTCACCACCCTGACCGCCAATTTGTATAAGCGCAGGTTTGCCCTTTTCTTTTTGTATCGCTAACTCCAGCACCGCACCCGCTTCAGTCTTTAGTGTGCCATGCACCGTTGCGTGTGTCTTATCCTGCTGTACAATCTTTTCAATTTTATGTGCCCGAAAAGACTTCCCTGTCCCGAGGAGATAGATTGCCTCTAGGATGCTCGTTTTGCCGCTGCCGTTTACGCCACAAAAAATATTCAATTGCGGATGTAAACTAACCTTCCCTTCGATGAGATTTCGAAGCTGTGCAATTTTTATGAGCTGTAGTTGTGGAATAACGTTTAACCTTCACACGACTACAAACGCATCGGCATGACAACGTACACACTATTGCTGTTACCTTCTGGCTTCAGCATGCCCATCGTGTTTGAATCCGCTAGCCACAACACCACGTTCTGCGTATCCACCGCATTGACCGCATCCAACAAATAATTCACGTTGAAACCGATGTCTAGCTCGGGCCCGGCGTATTGCACCGGTATCTCGTCCTCCGCTTGTTCCTGCTCAGGGTTTTGCGCGACCGCTTGCATTTGATCGGTAGCGAATTTCAAACGTATGCCTCTGTATTTTTCATTGGATAAGATAGACGCTCGAATCAAACACTGCCGCAACGTGTCTCTGTCCGCGACAATTTTGTTCGTAGTCTCTTTTGGCAATACGCGCTCATAATCAGGAAACCGCCCGTCTATGAGTTTGGACGTGAATTGCATCTCTTCAAAATTCACGCGCAAATAATTGTTACCAACATTCACTTTTACAGGTGCATCGGAATTTTCTAACAATCTGCCGAGTTCAGTAATCGCTTTACGCGGCACGATGATCTGCGTCTTGCCTGGCAGGTTGACATCCACGTTCACCGTTGCCATCGCCAAACGGTGGCCATCGGTGGCAACCGCACGCCAAACACCTTTATCCATTTCCAACATCAATCCGTTTAAATAATAACGCACATCTTGTTGCGCCATCGCGAACTGTGTTTTTTCGATCATGCGTTTTAATTCTTTTTGCGGTAACGCGAACTCATATTGCGCCTGATCGGTTTTGACACTCGGGAAATCCGCAGCGGGCAAGGTCGCCAACACGAATCGGCTCTTGCTGCTTTTGACAACGGCGCGATCACCCTCGATGTCGATTTGAATAATCGCATCGTCAGGCAAGGTTCGACAGATGTCGATGAGCTTACG
Source organism: Gammaproteobacteria bacterium (assembly GCA_029857925.1). Classification (GTDB taxonomy): domain Bacteria; phylum Pseudomonadota; class Gammaproteobacteria; order S012-40; family S012-40; genus CAKKRP01. The sequence continues at coordinate 3,499 of JAOUGF010000002.1, read as the reverse complement.
CGCGGGCATCGTAATCGCACCCGGCACCGCGCCATCCACTTGTGTATTCGCAACGATCTCGACTTCGTTATCCGTCGCCGTGATGCGAGCGCGATTGGCCTCGGTCAAGACGAGGACATTAGATAAAATTTGTTGAGTTTGTTTTTTCTCAACAATACCACCTACCAAGAGCAGTGGCTTGAGTAGTGCTTCACGTGCGATCGTTATCCGCATTGCATTGACCCTTTATAACAAGTAACTGTTTAATATATATCCAGTTATTACTAAAGGCCTCATCCTCGCATGTGCATAACTTTTTCTTTTCCAAGATAATCAAAACATTATACACCAATTTGCCTGTTCAGGAAATGCGTGTAAGTCTGTGATTAGCCTGTGGACAGAATGTGAATAAACCCGAAAATTTTTTTCTACCGGAGTTATGCACAGCTTACACACTAGGTTGTTAACGTGCGTATCAAATTGTTGTAATCCTCCTTGATACGCTTGTCTTCATTGGCCAATTCCACCATCTTGCGACAGGCATGCAAGACGGTCGTGTGATCCCTTCCCCCAAACGCGCTGCCGATCTCGGGCAGGCTGTGATTTGTTAATTCCTTTGCCAAGGCCATGGCCAGTTGGCGCGGTCGCGTGATCGAACGCGTGCGTGATTTGGACAGCAGATCGTTGATACGGATCTTGTAATATTCCGCGACGGTCTTTTGAATATTTTCTAACGTTACGAGTTTATCTTGTAACGCCAGCAGATCACGCAACGCCTCTTTCGCGAATTCGATGGTGATCTCGCGGTGCATAAAACGCGCATTGGCACCGACGCGGCGTAGCGCGCCTTCCAATTCACGGATATTGGAACGTATACGTTGCGCGATGAAAAACGCGACTTCGTCCGGCAGGTCGATCGCTAAAAGATTGGCCTTGTTCATAAGAATCGCGACGCGGGTTTCCAACTCGGCGGGTTCGATAGATACCGTCAACCCCCAGCCGAAGCGTGACTTGAGGCGTTCCTCCAGGCCGGGGACCTCTTTGGGATAGCGATCGCAACTCAATACGATTTGCTGGTGTCCCTCGATCAAGGTATTAAATGTGTGAAAAAATTCTTCTTGAGACCGCTCTTTTCCGGCAAAAAACTGGATATCATCGATCAAAAGCGCGTCCACGGAACGGTAGTGTTTTTTAAAATTATTGATTGCGTTGTGTTGCAGCGCCTTCACCATGTCTTGAACAAATTTCTCTGAGTGTAGATAGGCGACTTTGGCGCGCGGGTTGTTGCGTATCATCATGTTGCCGATAGCGTGCATCAGGTGGGTCTTACCTAATCCTACCCCGCCATAAAAAAATAAGGGGTTATAGGCGGTCCCCGGGTTTTCAGCGACCTGCAGCGCGGCGGCCTTTGCCAATTGATTGGACTTCCCCTCGACGAAGTTATCCATAGTGAATATGGGGTTTAAACTGCCTTGTTTGGCAAGTTGCGCGAGTTCTGTGGGCGCGCGCCGGGTAGGGGCTGGCGCGGGCTGCGGTATAACGAGCAGTTCCGGTGTGGCCGAGGGTATCTCTTCGGTGTCAGCATCGTCTGGAACGCTCTCCACAGTTTCGCGCGCAGGGGGTGCCGGGGCCTTTGTCGGTGCTATAGGTGTACTACCCGCTTTGCCGACGTTGTTGCGCATGTCCAACTTGATTTCACGAATATGGTGGGGGTCTATTTCTAAAAAAACCTGCTTAATCCGTTCTAATAAGCGCCCTGCAATCCATTCTCGCACGAAGCGATTGGGGGCCAGCAACAGGATATGGTCGGCGTATACCTCACAACTTAAGGGGCGGATCCAGGTATTGAACTGCTGGGCAGACAGATCTGCCTCCAAGCGGCCCAATATGCGTTGCCAAAGTGTATTGTCGGACTCCATAATCGCTCCCTAGAGCGCAGGCGGGGCGTGTAAGTTTAGCGCTACGGACCAAAGTTATCCACAACTGTATGGCAGGCGCTCCAGCAACCCCCCGCGACTTTAGGTTGACTTTTGCCGCCAAATTCTTTAATCTTCAGCCCTTTTCGCGGGCTTTCCAATTGGAGCTCGTTTCGCGTATTTTTTATATGGGTCTTGTAGAGCAATGAAAAGAACCTTTCAACCGAGTAATTTGAAGAAAAAGCGTACCCACGGCTTTCGTGCCCGCATGAAGACGCGCGGCGGTCGCCTGGTGTTGAGCCGTCGTCGCGCCAAGGGTCGTAAGCGTCTCGCCGTCTAGCTTAGTCGGGCCAGAGGGTGGGGCGTCCACTGCGGTGGCACGTCACTCCTTTGGCCTCGTCCAGCAATTAGGGTAGCGCGCAACCATGTGTAGCCAATGTTTGCCGCGTTACGGCGTAGACTCCGCGTGCACGTGTTTTGTGCTGCGTGCAACATGAGCGCGGATGTGGTGGATAAGACATTTCCGGCGCGCGTAAGATTGCTGACCGGTCCCGAGTATGCGCGTGTACTGAAGGCGCAAACCCGGGTCGGTGATCGTCATTTTGTATTGTACTACCTTGCCAATAATGGTGAGGAGGCGCGCTTGGGGTTGGCGATTGCGAAAAAAATCGCACGCACCAGCGTTTCGCGAAATCGTTTCAAACGTATTGTGCGCGAAAGCTTTCGGCACCGGCGTCATCGTTTGCCTAAGGCCGATGTGGTGGCGATGGTGCGTAACGGTGCGTTAGATGCTGACAACGCGGCCTTGTTTGAATCGTTACGCAAATTGTGGTCGAGGCTAGCTGACGTATGCGCCACGCGGTCGTCTACTTAATAAAGTTTTATAGCTATTTTATCAGCCCGTTTTTAGGGTCAAACTGTCGCTACTATCCCACGTGCTCTGCGTATACCCGCGAAGCGGTAGAACGTTTCGGCGTTTTGCGCGGCGGTTGGTTGGGTATACGTCGCATTTCGCGTTGCCATCCGTGGCACGAGGGTGGCGTCGATCCGGTTCCTGAACAATTTCCCAAAAGACGCTAAACTATGGAAAATCAAAGACTCATACTTTTTCTTTTATTGTCTTTTACGGTGCTGCTGTTGTGGCAGGCCTGGCAGCAAGATTACGGCGTCCACCAGCCCGTTGCGACGTCCGGCACTTCCACTTCTGCCCCGCCACAAGTCGCCGCCGTGCCCGCAAACGCGCCGACGGTAGCCGCTAAAGATGTGCCGGTGAGCGCACCGTTGGTAGGGGCGGCACCTTCCGCAGCGAACGTCGTGCCGAATAATACGGTTGCGCAGGCGGTGGGTCGGCGCGTGAAAATCGAGACGGACTTAATGCGTTTTGAATTGGATACGCTAGGCGCGAATATCCAACGCGGTTGGCTTTTAAAATACCCAGTATCGCTCGATAAAAAAGACGAACCATATCCGTTAATGGGTGATACCGCGCCCATCTTTCATGTCGCGCAATCAGGCCTGTTAGCGAACATGCCTGCGCCGGATCATCACGCGGAATATCAAATAGACCAACTCGAATATAAATTGCAACCCGGCCAAGACAGCAT
>JAOUGF010000241.1 GCA_029857925.1 Gammaproteobacteria bacterium | reverse complement strand
CGCCGAACCCACCCAAGCGGGGCCACGTACCGTCAAGCTGCAACCCCGCGTGCGTATCCAACCCACATTGGGACCCATCCCCACGTTGTCGGTGGAGGCGATCACGCCGCTATTGAACCACCCTGGCGTAATGACCGAAAAGGAACTGGAAGACCTGCCCTACGTCGCGGCGTTGGACGACGAGCACCTGGTCGGAGGCCTAGGCAACCGCATCTTTGCGCGCGCATTGCCCGCAGGTGACGTGACCCGCTACCGCCTCATCCGGCGCGGCGCCGAGTACCGCGACCCGAAGACAGACAAGTTTCTCGGTATTGAGATTATCGACGTGGGAGACGTGTTGGCGGAACGTTTCGGCGACCCCGCGACATTGCGCGTCACGCGCGCGCAATTGGAGATTCGCGTCGGCGATCGCTTAATCCCCCTCGATAATGGGCGAAAATCCGACTACAATTTTTTACCGCGCGCGCCTGAATTCCCCGTTGACGCCCATATCATCGGCGCCATTGGCAGCATGTCGCGAATAGGCCAGTATCAAGTCGTTGCAATCAGCGCAGGCACCCAGGACAAAATAGAGGCCGGCCATGTGCTTGTCATATACGAAGCAGGCAACCGCGTCGTCGATCCGATCAATGAGGCCGATGGCCCACGCAAATTCAGGCTGCCGGAGCGTCGCGCGGGATACGCCGTGGTGTTTCGACCGTTTGAAAAGGTCAGCTACGCGTTGGTGATGGTGGCCGAACACGAAATTCGTGTGCGCGATAACGTGCGCACCCCCTGACCGTACACCGTCATGGATGACGCCGCCTACTGGCTGGCCTTGCACCGCGTGCCGGGCATAGGACCGCAAACCTTTGAAGTGTTATTGCGCGAATTCGGCACTCCGCGCGCGGTCTTGGATCAACCCGAGGCCGCCCGTCGCTGGGTGCGCGGCGCGACGACCGCAGAGGCGTTGTCCCACCCCGATTGGACGGGCGTAGAACACGATCTGGCCTGGCTAGCGCTACCCCATCACCAACTGATCACACGCAGCGATGTCGCTTATCCGCCACTGCTGCGTGAAATCCCCGACGCCCCACCGTTATTGTTCGTCGCCGGTGCGGCGACCCTCCTCAAACACCCCCAAATTGCGATCGTTGGCGCCCGCAACCCCACAGGCCCTGGGCGCGATACTGCCCACCAATTTGCACATCATTTGGCCGAAACCGGCCTGACGATCACCAGTGGCTTCGCGACGGGTATAGACGCTGCCGCACACCACGGTGCGTTGGCGGCCAACGGCACCACGCTGGCCGTCATAGGCACCGGCCCTGATCGGCTCTACCCCCGATCAAATACGGCCCTTGCCGACCATATCCTGACCCACGGCGGCGCAATTATTAGCGAATTTCCGACCGGGGTGGGGCCAAATAAGGAAAACTTCCCGCGTCGCAACCGCATCATCGCGGGACTCAGCCTAGGCACGCTGGTGGTCGAGGCGGCGCAGCGCAGCGGCTCATTGATAACCGCACGTTTAGCGGTTGAATATGGACGCGAGGTGTACGCACTGCCGGGCTCCATCCATAATCCGCTGGCGCGCGGTTGTCATGAATTGATCCGCCAAGGCGCGAAATTGGTCGAAACCGCCCAGCATGTGTTAGAGGAACTTGGCCCTTTGGCCCGCTTTAGTTTATTATCCAACCTTGGCCCTACGTCCGCCCCCTTGGCGGGCGCGGGTGACGCCCTGGCTGACCCGCTCCTAGACGCGATAGGATTTGAACCAACGCCTGTGGATACGGTCATTGTACGCTGTGGGCTAGCGCCCGATGTGGTTTTGTCCCGACTGATGGTACTTGAATTGCATGGCCTGGTCGCAGCGGTACCAGGCGGCTGTTACACCCGGGTCTTAACGAGGGTCGAACCATGAAAGAAAATGTTTTAGAGGTACTCATGTACCTGTTTGAAAACTACATGGATGAAGAAAACAGCGCCACGCATCCCGACCGCGATTCGCTGCGTACCGAATTGGTAGAGGCGGGTTTTGGCGATGGAGAGGTCGACAAGGCGCTGGCCTGGCTCGACGGTTTGAGCGAATTGCAGCGCCAATCACGCGGTGTGCAAGTCGTCGCCAGTCGCGCGATGCGTATCTTCAATCAACAGGAATTGGACAGGCTGGACACCGAGTGCCGGGGTTTTCTAACCTTTCTGGATCAAATCGGCGTGCTCGATCAACCTGCGCGCGAGATGGTGATAGATCGTTTAATGGCCTTGGAATCCGACGACATTGATCTTGACCATGTTAAGTGGGTGGTATTGATGGTGTTGTTCAACCAACCTGGCCGCGAGGCCGCCTATGCGTGGATTGAAGATCTGGTCTTTCAAGAGACACGCGGATTTTTTCACTAGGTTTGATAATTAAAATTGGAAGCGACTTTGAGGTCACGCGGAATTATTTCGCGTGACACGAGGATGCCGCCTATAAAGTGGTGTTGCACGCGTTGAGCGACCACACCTACAATAAACGGTGTAAACGTAGGAAGTCAGTACTGCGCCTATCGGGGAACCGCCATGCAGACGGCGGAATGGGAACCTCTGTTTTGTCCACCAGGAACAGGTTCCAAAAACATTTACGGACACACTAAGCTATGACGAAGTCGCTGGTCATTGTCGAATCGCCCGCCAAGGCGAAGACGATTAAGAAATATCTTGGCAAGGGTTACGACGTTTTGGCCTCTTACGGTCACGTGCGCGATTTGCTGCCGAAAGAAGGCGCGGTCGACCCCGACGATGATTTCAAAATGAAATACGAAATCATCGAAAAAAATCAAAAACATGTCGATGCGATCAAAAAGGCGATGGCGAAGGCCGATGTATTATGTCTGGCGACCGATCCGGATCGCGAGGGCGAGGCCATCTCCTGGCACTTATTTGAACTGCTGAAAAAAGACAAACTTCTCAAAGGCAAAGAAGTTCAGCGTGTCGTCTTCCATGAAATCACCAAACGCGCGGTGCAAGAGGCCGTCGCGAACCCACGCAAACTATTGCAGGAATTGATCGACGCACAGCAGGCGCGTCGTGCACTCGATTACCTGGTCGGTTTTAATTTATCTCCGCTGTTGTGGAAAAAAGTGCGTCGCGGCCTCTCCGCCGGACGCGTGCAAAGCGCCGCATTACGCTTGATTGTCGAACGTGAACTCGACATCGAAAAATTCATCGCGCAGGAATATTGGACAATAGAGGCCGACCTGAACACCCAAAAGCAGGATTTCTCCGCCAAACTGAATCAATACCAAGGCGCGAAAATCGAGCAATTCACCATAGTCGATGACAAACGCGCAAAACAAATTCAGGGCGCGATCATCAAGGCCGCAAAAGGCAAGGCGACCGTCAGCAGCGTTGAGAAAAAACAACGCAAACGCAACCCTGCCGCGCCGTTCACCACCTCTACGTTGCAACAAGAGGCGTTTCGCAAAATCGGTTTTACTACGCAGCGCACGATGCGCACCGCTCAGCAATTGTATGAAGGTATCGCACTCGGTGACGAGACCGTTGGTTTGATCACCTATATGCGTACCGACTCGGTAAATTTGGCCGCCGAGGCGATCACCGAAATCCGCGCGTTCATCAGCGAACGTTACGGCGCGGACATGGTGCCGGAAGAACCGCGTGCCTACAAGACTAAGTCAAAAAATGCCCAAGAGGCGCACGAGGCCGTGCGTCCGACATCCGTCATGCGCACGCCGGAATCGCTGAGCGCGTTCCTGACACCGGAACAGGCCAAGCTCTACGAACTCATCTGGAAACGTACCGTCGCGTGTCAAATGGTCGCGGCCACGCTGAACGTGGTCAGCATTGATTTAACGGCGGGAGAAGGCGTATTTCGCGCCAGCGGCTCGACGATCGCGATCCCCGGATTCATGTCGGTGTATCTCGAAGGTGTGGACGAACAAAAGAAAGGCGAAGATGCCGACGACAATGAACGTCTATTACCCGCGATGAAACAGGGCGACATCGTAGACCTCAACGAGGTGCGCGCCGAACAACACTTCACCGAACCGCCGCCGCGCTTTTCTGAAGCGAGTTTGGTCAAGGCGCTGGAAGAATTCGGCATCGGCCGTCCTTCAACCTATGCGACGATCATCTACACATTGCAGCAACGCGAATATGTGACATTGGACAAGCGCCGCTTTCAACCCACCGACGTGGGGCGCATCGTCGTAAAATTCTTGACCGAACATTTCACGCAATACGTCGACTACGATTTCACCGCCAAGCTGGAAGACGAACTCGACGCAGTATCGCGTGGCGAAAAAGAATGGGTGCCGTTGCTCAGAGAATTCTGGACACCGTTCAAGGCCTTGGTGGATGAAAAAGAAGAAACGGTTTCGCGCAAGGACGTCACGCACGAATTGATGGACGAGGCCTGCCCCAAATGCGGCAAGCCGTTGTCGATACGTTTAGGCAAGCGCGGGCGCTTCATCGGTTGCACCGGCTACCCCGATTGCGACTATGCGCGCAGCATGACCGAAGACAAAGACGCGCCTGTCGCGCCCGAGGTCGTCGAGGGCCGCA
>JAOUGF010000240.1 GCA_029857925.1 Gammaproteobacteria bacterium | reverse complement strand
CCACCTACGTCGCAGGTGGCGCCACACGCGGCGGCGATGCGTTTCCCCAACAACTCCCAAGACAGCGTCGCACCATTTGCGCAGCGCGCCCAAGAAGACGCCGTCGCGCAAGCGGTGTTGATGCATTTGACGATAGGGATGCCCACGCCATTGTTTGCTACGGCCGGTTTTCGCTGGATAAGGATAGAGTGATGAGAGACTCAACTCGGTTTAGGCACGACCCGTCGGATCCCTCCTGTAGGATACCCCCCCCATTCAAGGAAGAACGGTCCGGCGGTTTTTTTGGGTTACACCCGAATGTGGAGGCCACTATGAAAGGTCTGTTTGTCGCAGTGCTGGTGGGGGTGGCGGCGTTCTATGCGGCCTCCGCCGCGGCATTGTTCGGAATGTAAAGGGAGGGGCGCCACGCCCTTACCGTTACGCGTTCTCCTCAGCGTTTCCCGTCGCAAGGCGGGATTTTTTTGTCTGGCGGGATTGCAGGTCATTTCCGGTGTTTCCTGCGGATTTAATTCAACCCATAATTTTTTCTAAATTTTTTTCTGCTAAGCTTTGAATATAGGGCAGTTTCCCAAGGCTGGGTGAGTTCACGGTAGTATCACTGGGTAGTGGGGTATATGCGCATATTAATTATCGAGGATGATCAATCTCTAGGCGAGGGTCTTAAAAAGGACTTGGGGCGCCTGGGGTTTGTCGTGGATGTCGTGAACGACGGGGTCGATGGCGAGCACATGGGGGATGTAGAGCCTTATGATGCCGTGGTATTGGATCTCGGCCTGCCTAGAAAATCCGGTTTGGAGATATTGCACGCCTGGCGGCACCGCGGCAATAAAGTACCGGTGATCGTTCTTACGGCGCGTGACGCCTGGCATCAGAAAGTGGACGGATTTAAAGCCGGCGCGGATGATTACCTGGGCAAACCCTTTCACACCGAAGAATTGGCCGCACGTTTGAGCGCGATCATACGGCGCAGTGCGGGTGAAAAGACCGGCGGCATGGTGGAAAATTTTGGCGTTAAGCTCGATGAGGAACGCCAGGTGGTCTTGGATAGAGAGGGTGTGCCGCATCAGCTCACCGGCACCGAGTTTCGTTTGTTACGTTATCTGATGTTGCATCCAGGCCGTCTGATGTCCAAGTCGCGCTTGTCGGAGCACGTCTATGAATATGACGAAGATAAAGACAGCAATGTGATCGAGGTGTATATCCGGCGATTGCGCACTAAAGTAGGCGCGGATCTGATCCATACCCGGAGGGGGCAAGGCTATATTTTTGGCTCACACGTGAGTGAATAGCGTTGTTAACGGGGCGTTAACCGGGTTTTTTCCCCGGTACAGGTAGGTGTCTATGATGCGACTACCTACCCTTCCGACTCACTTCCGTAAGTCACTAAAGGTACGCTTGGCAACCTGGCTGGTGGTGACACTGGTCATCTTGTATGTGGTACAGGGCTTGGTTGTCGGCGTTATGATGCAGAATGTCACGGAAGAATACGTCGTAAAGCGCCTGGCCTTGGACAGTGAGCTGTTGATGGCGGGGATAGATTTTGATGCCAGCGGCAAGATGGCCTTTAATAATGATCGCATGCCGTTGGTATATCGTCAGCCGTTTTCCGGGCACTATTACGCGTTGTGGACGGATGGACAATCATTGGCGTCGCGCTCTTTAGGCGGGCAGGCATTGCCGGTGGCCCAAAATACGTTTATCGGCGAGCGCACTGAATATATCAACGGCCCGTTGAATCAACACCTGTTGGCGTACGTGCGTGGCTACGATTCTTACGGCCGCAAATTCAGAGTCGCCGTCGCGCAAGATTTATCGCATTTGCAACGTGAAATTTTAGATCTGTATATCTATTACATTGTAATTTCCATCGCCGCACTGGTCACGTTGATGGTGGTGCAAACCTTTATCGTGACGCGCGGGTTGCGTCCGTTGGACTTGGTGCGCCAACAATTGAGTGAGCTGGAACACGGCGAACGCGAACATCTCGCCGAAGAAGTGCCTACGGAAATCACCCCCTTGGTGCGCGAAATTAATCATCTTTTAGACGCCCTTGCGCTACGTTTGCGGCGTTTACGCAATGCCACCGGTAACCTTGCTCATGCGCTTAAAACGCCGTTGGCGGTGATCAATCGTAGCTTGGAGTCCGCTGATGTAGCCCCTAAAGTACGCGCCGAATTATTGCCGCAGGTCAAGATTATCGCCGATTTTATCGAGCGCGAATTAAAGCGCGCGCGGCTGGCCAGCACCCATTCCTCCAAACGCGGGTTCGCGCCGAACAACGAATTACCGGCGCTGGTGCAGTCATTAAAAGCGGTGTATCACGATAAATCGTTGGTGTTCGATATGGAAATATCCGGCGATGAGGTGTGCCCGCTGGATCGGGAAGATATGCTGGAATTGCTCGGCAACTTGCTGGACAACGCGGCCAAATGGGCGCGTACACGAGTGAGATTGGCGGTCTCTTCAAATACCGAATTGCATTTGACGGTGGAAGATGATGGCGTAGGTGTGGCGGACGATTTGGTGGAGGGGCTGACGTTGCGCGGCGCGCGCGCCGATGAGTCTACGTTGGGACATGGTTTGGGCTTGGCGATCGTGCAGGATATCGTTTTAAATTATCAAGGGCGCATGCGGATGGGGCATTCGGCGCGCTTGGGCGGCTTTGCGGTGAATGTCACTATCCCGTTGCGGCGTGTGATGCGCCACTAGCGCGGCGCTGTTGGCGGGTTAACCCGCCAGTCCCCACAACTTTTGCCATGTGTTGACGATGTGGCAAAACAATTCGGCGGTGCGCTCCGCATCGTAGAGCGCGGAATGCGCATCATCATTGTTCCAGGGGATACCCGCCTCACGCGCGGCGTGCGCAAGCACCGTTTGTCCGAGCGCGACACCGGACAGTGCGGCCGTATCGAAGGTGCTGAATAAATGAAACGGATTGCGTTTGATCCCGGTGCGCGTCGCGGCGGCTTTCACAAAGCCTAAATCAAAGATTGCGTTATGCCCGACCAAGATCGCGCGTTTGCATTCGTGGCGTTTGACTTCGCTGCGGATGACCGAAAATATCGCTTCCAATGCGTCGAGTTCGGTGGCCGCGATGCGGAAAGGGTGATATGGGTCGATCTTGTTAAACGCCAGCGCCTCGGGGTCTAATTTTGCGCCCGGAAACGGTTGCACGTGTTTGTGCACACTTTGTTTGACGATCAAATGGCCGTTGCTGTCCATATCGAGGATCACCGCCGCGATTTCCAGCAACGCATTTTTTTCGGCATCAAAGCCGCCGGTTTCGACGTCCACAACGACCGGCAAAAAACCACGAAAGCGTTTGGCCATCGAGGGGTTTTTTAAAAATTCAGACATCGTGGCGGCGGGTTGTATAGAGGTGTCGGTCATGCAATTCTCCAACGCACCTGTTCGTTCGCGCGGATAGGCACAATGACGTCATCGGCGAATGCATAATGATCGGGCATCGTCCATGTGTCTTTCACCAAGGTGATCTTGTCAGGATTGCGTGGCAGCCCATAGAATTCCGCGCCGAAATGCGCGGCGAATCCTTCTAGTTTGTCTAACGCATTAGCTTGCTCAAAGGCCTCGGCATACAGTTCCAGCGCGCAGGGGGCGGTGAACATGCCCGCGCATCCGCACGCGTGTTCTTTTTTGCCGCGCGCATGGGGGGCGGTGTCGGTGCCGAGAAAAAACTTGGGGCTGCCGCTGACAGCGGCGGACAGTAATGCGGTGCGGTGTTCCTCGCGCTTCAGTACCGGCAAACAATAAAAATGCGGGCGTATTCCGCCCTGGAACATCGCGTTGCGGTTATACAGCAAATGATGCGCGGTCAATGTCGCAGCGACATTGCGCGGCGCATGTTGTACAAACGCGACGCCTTCTTTCGTGGTCAAGTGTTCAAACACCATTTTCAATTTTGGAAATCGCGCGATCAACGGCACCAATACGCGTTCGATATAGACTTTTTCCCTGTCGAACACATCGACGTGAGGATCGGTGGTTTCGGCGTGCACCAACAACGGAACGCCGCGTTCTTCCATCGCGGCGATCGCCGGGTAGACGCGCGTGATCTCTGTGACCCCGGCATTCGAATGCGTGGTTGCACCCGCCGGATAGAGTTTAATGGCCATAACGATGCCACTGTTCGCGGCTGCAATGATCTCGGACGCGGGCGTTTGGTCGGTTAAATACAGCGTCATCAGCGGTTCAAAATGCAGCGCCGGGTCTACGGCGGCGAGGATGCGGTCGCGATAGGCCGCGGCATCGGCCACGCGGGTGACGGCGGGCGCAAGGTTGGGCATCACAATGGCGCGTCGAAATTGGCGCGCGGTAAAATTAACCACGGCACTGAGCGCGGCGCCATCGCGCAGGTGTACGTGCCAATCGTCCGGGCGTGTAATGCTAAGGCGTTGCATGGCGGATCTGAGGTGATGAAATGTAGCGTATTATGACATGGATAGGGAGGTGGTGGGTTGGATTTATAATACACATTTTACATGGAAAATATTTTGCAAAAAAACAATTGCTTGCGATAAGCAATAAAATAAATAATGTTAATGGGCG
>JAOUGF010000239.1 GCA_029857925.1 Gammaproteobacteria bacterium | reverse complement strand
CCGGAGATGACGCAGGCCTTGGCGCAAGGGCTGATGGCCAGCGGTGCCGATGTCATCGACGTCGGCGCGGTACCGACCGGTGTGTTGTATTACGCCGCGCAGGTGCTGACCACCGGCTCCGGCATCCAAGTGACGGGCAGCCATAATCCGTGCGATTACAACGGTTTCAAAATGGTGCTGGGCGGTGACACGTTGTCGGGTGAACGCATACAAGGTTTGCGCACGCGCATCGAAACCAAAAATTACAGTGCGGGGCGCGGTCAACGCACGCACCGCGACATCCTGCCGGATTATATGGCGCGCGTGCTTTCCGATGTGCGCCTGGCCAAACCGCTGCACGTGGTCGTCGATTGCGGTAACGGGATCGCGGGCAAGGTCGCGCCGGATTTATTGAAGGCCTTGGGCTGTCGTATCAAAGAGATGTATTGCGAGGTGGACGGGCGTTTCCCGAATCACCACCCTGACCCCAGTCAGCCCGAGACGTTGCAGGCATTGATCAAGATGGTGCGCGGTCTGAAGGCCGACATCGGCCTGGCCTTTGACGGAGACGGCGATCGTTTGGGCGTCATCGCGCCCAGCGGCGAGATCATCTGGGCCGATAGGCAGATGATGCTGTATGCCGAGGATGTGTTGTCGCGCAATTCCGGCGGTGAAATCATCTATGACATCAAGTGTTCGCGCAATCTCGGTGCGCGTATCGAGGCCTTGGGCGGCAAGCCGCTGATGTGGCGCACCGGGCATTCGTTGGTGAAGGCCAAACTCAAAGAGACCGGCGCGCCGTTGGCGGGCGAGATGAGCGGTCACATCTTTTTCAAAGATCGTTGGTACGGCTTCGATGATGCGTTATATTGCGCCGCGCGCTTGTTAGAGATATTGGCGCGCGATACGCGTAGCACCGGCGAGATATTCAGCGCGCTACCGGACATGGTCAATACGCCGGAATTGCGTTTAGAAGTGGAAGAGGGCGCGCATTTTCCGTTGATGCAACGCTTATTGGACGCCGCCACGTTGGACGATGCGCGCGTGACGACGATCGACGGTCTGCGCGCCGATTTCGCCGACGGCTGGGGCTTGGTGCGCGCGTCGAATACGACACCGTGCTTGGTGATCCGCTTTGAGGCGGAAAACGCCGACGCGATGCAACGCATCCAAGCGCGTTTTCGCGCATTATTTCACGCCGTGGATAAAGATTTGCGGTTGCCGTTTTAGCCCTTTGGTTTAATTTTATTGAGTGTGTACGCCATGACAGTCAGTGCCAATGCCGGAATGAATATCGCCAAGGTCTTGATCGAGGCGTTGCCCTATATACGCCGTTTCGCCGGCAAGACGCTGGTGATCAAATACGGTGGCAATGCGATGGTCGATCCGGCCTTAGAAAGCTCTTTCGCGCGCGATGTGGTGCTGATGAAATTGGTCGGCATAAACCCCGTCGTCGTGCATGGCGGCGGGCCGCAAATCGGTGATTTGCTGAAGCGCATCGGTAAGGAAAGCAAATTTATCGAGGGCATGCGCGTCACCGACAGCGAAACCATGGATGTGGTGGAGATGGTGCTGGGTGGTTTGGTGAACAAACAAATCGTCAGCCTGATAAATAAACACGGCGGCCGCGCGGTCGGATTGACCGGCAAGGACGGGCAATTGTTGCGCGCGCGCAAGCTGACCCTCACGCGCAATGCCCCGGAATTGGATGTGCCGGAGATCATCGACCTCGGCCACGTCGGCGAAGTCGTAGAAGTGAACACTGGCGTCATCGACATGTTGGTGCGCGGTGATTTCATCCCGGTCATCGCCCCCATCGGCGTCGGCGACGACGGTCAATCGTATAATATCAATGCCGATTTGGTGGCAGGTAAATTAGCCGCAACACTGCAGGCCGAAAAGCTGATATTATTAACCAACACCCCAGGAATTCTCGACAAAAACAATAAGTTGCTTACCGGGCTGGACGCCGGGCAGGTCGAGGCGCTGATCAAGGATGGCACCATCTATGGGGGTATGCTGCCCAAGATACGTAGCGCGATGGAGGCCGTCCATGCCGGGGCCAAACGCGTACATATCATTGATGGGCGGATGGAGCACGCGGTGTTGCTGGAGATCTTTACCGATCAAGGGATAGGGACCTTGATCAGCAACCCGCACGTAGATTACTAACTCAGTCTACTCGCATTTTGCTGTAGTAGTGGTCAGCGCCGATGTGACAATCGCGCTGAGGTAAGGAGTATTGCGCGTGAAATCACCAAATCATTCCGTGCGGGGCAAGCAGATTTTAGAGGCCTTGGCCCGCGAATTAGAAAATAACCCAGGGATAAGGATTACGACGGCGACCCTCGCGAAGGCCGTGGGCTTGTCGGAGGCGGCGTTGTACCGCCATTTCCCGAGTAAGGCCAAGATGTTCGAGGCCTTGTTGGAATTTACCGAAGACAGTGTGTTTAGCCTGCTCAACCGCGCACACGCTGAGAGCACCGATTTGCGCACGCGTTGCGAGGTGATGATGCGTGTCTTGTTGGGTTTTGCGGAGCGCAACCCGGGTATTTCACGCATTTTGTTGGGTGACGCGTTGGTCGGTGAAAATGAGCGCTTACGCGTCCGCGTCGGACGATTTTATGAACGTTTGGAGACGCATTTCAAACAAATCCTGCGCGAAGGCGTGATGCGCGGGGAGTTGGTGACGGAGGCGCATGTTGCGCCGTTTTGCGCGGTGATGCTCGCGCATGTGGAAGGGCGCATCAGTCAATTTGTGCGCAGCGGGTTTGCGCGTAAGCCGCTGGAACAATGGGATGCGCAATGGGCGTTATTATTGCGTAGCTTGTTGCAGGAAGAGGTCGAAGGCGCCTAGCGCGACGTCTAGCGTCGTACCCGAAAGCGTGGGCCGTCATGACGGCCTAGATCGACCTTGACGCGTGCCTTGCCCCAGCCCTTTACGCTGTCGTGGATCTCCACAAACACCACCGTGGTCGCGTGGGGGATGCCGACCGTCAGCACCGTTTTATCGTAATCGCCCAACGCGATCTGCTCCGGGTTCAGAAATTTTTCACCCAGTACATGACCCTCGTCAGACACCACGCGCCAACGATCTATAAAATCCGTCCAGCTGGTATTGGGATGGCTGACCAAGGTGCTGACCTGCCACTGGTCGCCGCGAGAATGTTTGAATTCGACATCCACCACCTGGCCTTCCACGGCGAATGCGCTGCCTGCCCACCATCCAAACACGTACAACCAGCCCACTCTCCACATGACCCGCTCCCACTGGTAAACCACAAAGGCAGACAATTTTGAATTGTTCTAAATAGAATGTTTTTACATGAACCCGTACATTTTGGCAATAAATAACACGCCACCGGCATACAGTGCGGCCAACACATCATCTATCATGATCCCGAATCCGCCCTCGACGTGTTCATCTAACCATTTGATAGGAAAAGGTTTTACGATATCAAAAAAGCGGAATAAAACAAACCCAGAGAGTAGCGCAACGGGGCTAAAAGGCACCCACGCCAACGTCAGCAACAGGCCGACCACCTCGTCCCACACGATGCCCGGATGGTCGTGCACACCGAGGTCGCGTGCGGTGCGGCCACACCATGCTACCCCCGCGACAAACGCCAACGCGGTGAACGCGAGATAGGCCCACAATGGCGTATAACTGAGCGCGAGATAGACCGGTATCGCGGCCAACGTGCCGAAAGTACCCGGTGCGCGCGGCGCGAGCCCGCTGCCAAAGCCAAAGGCCATGAAGTGGTGAAAACGGCGCAGATCGGGGCGTGGCAGCGTCATGGAAAATGCTCGTAACCTTGCGGGCGGAGGTCTGTGACAGACCCGTTCGCCGAGTACCCGCGCAGACCCGATGCAGGCTCGATGTGGCCGATTTGTGTTAGCGGGACGTCCAACGCCTGCGCGATGCGCGTGAGTGTCGCGGCGTGTATTTGCGGCGCGGTAAAACATAATTCATAATCGTCGCCGCTGTGTAGCGCATATTGCGTGGCGTCTGCTGCGCTTAGGCGACGCAGTGCGGGTGACAACGGCAATGCGTCTAAATTCAGGCTGGCGCCGACCCGGCTGGCGGTGAGGATGTGAGCGAGGTCGGCGCTCAAGCCGTCGGAGACATCGATCGCGCTGGTTGCGATGCCGCGCAACGCCAAACCTAATGCAACGCGTGGCGTGGGGCGGCGCAGGCGTTGTAAACAATATTCGCCGTCGGCGGTGGACAAAATGCATTTTCCTTGCGCAAACGCCAGGCCTAAGCCCGCGTCGCCCAGCGTGCCGCTCACATAAACCGCATCGCCCACCTGCGCCCCGGTGCGGCGCAACGCGCGATCCGGCGGTAGCGTGCCCGCGATCTGGATACTGATCGTCAATGGGCCACGCGTGGTGTCGCCCCCGATCAGCGCGACGTCAAACGCTTGCGCGGCGGCGAACAGGCCGTCTGCAAAGGCCTGCACCCAGTCGGTGTCGGCCTGCGGCAGTGTCAACGCCAACGTCATCCAACGCGGTTGCGCGCCCATCGCGGCCATGTCACTCAAATTGACGGCGACGGCCTTATAACCGATGTCGTACGGTGGTGTGTCGAGCGGGAAATGCACGCCCGC
>JAOUGF010000238.1 GCA_029857925.1 Gammaproteobacteria bacterium | reverse complement strand
CGAATTTATAATGACTTTGGCCGCCGCGTCCACCGGCTTTATTTCGATGTCTTCCAGTGACGCGATATAAGAAACACGTTGCCCTATATCTCGTGGCGCGCTTACCCGTACCGTAACAGAGTCCACAGGAATCGCTGTTCCCTCTCCGAATTTTTTATTAATGGCGTCTACTAAATTGTTCGCAAGACTAAAATCGGGGCTTCTAAGATTTAACACGATGTGTTCAGCGGTGCCTAGTTCAGTCGGTACCGAACGCTCGACGGTCGCACCGTTGAGTACCCGACCAGCACTAGGTACGTTCACCGTAATTTTCGAACCGTCACCCTGAACGCCAAAACCGCTCACGATAACGTTGCCTTGCGCCAGCGCGTAAACCTGACCATCCGCGCCTCGCAGCGGTGAAAGCAATAGACTTCCTCCGCGCAAACTTTTTGAATTCCCTATTGATGCGACCGTCACATCGATAGTCTGTCCCACTTTTGAAAAAGGTGGAAGATCCGCATGCAATGAAACCGCCGCGACGTTTTTTAGTTGTGGATTGACATCCGGGGGAACGGTCACTCCAAATTGGGCCAACATCGCTTTTATGCTCTGCACGGTAAAGGGCGTTTGACTGGTTTGATCCCCTGTGCCATCCAAACCGACAACCAAACCGTAACCAATTAATTGATTACTACGTACTCCCGCGACGGTGGCAATGTCTTTTATCCGATCTGCAAATGTCGTAGCCGGACACATCAATGCGACACCAATTGCTATAAGTGTTTTGTTTAATCGCATATCGCCCCCTAAAACGGCCACCAAGCACTATTGAAAAAGCGGGTTAGCCATCCCGGAGTACTGCTATCAGCGAGGGTTCCGGTGCCGGCATAGATAATCTGCGCATTCGCGACGTTGCTCGACAATACGGTATTGTCCGCTTTAATATCCGCGATGCGCACTATTCCCGAAAATCGAATATGCTCGCTGCCTTGATTCAGGGTCAGCAGTTTTTCGCCTTGCACAACAAGATTACCGTTGGCCAATGTCTCGACTACCGTCACGGTTATCCGTCCGGTCAAACTGTTGCTTTGCGCGGTATCCCCTTTTCCTGCGAACTTTTGCTTGGACGCGACAGATGTCTCCAACAAATTTCTACCGTTGTACGTGAGTCCACCACCAAATAGCGTGGGCACCGGCAGGTCAACACTGCTTTCTTTACTTCCTCCGTTACTTGCGCTTTTTTTGGCGGCAGTGCTCTCCTGCAAGATTACGGTCAAAATGTCGCCGATGCGTCGTGCGGTGGAATCGCTGAATATTCCAGAGGGCGAGCCGGGTTGGTAAATGCTTCCGTTACTGACCACCATAGGCTCTGCGAGTATCGGTCGTATCGCCGCGAAATTCGCATCCGGCTTTGGTAGATCAGCCGCGCAAGCGGACAATATCGCCGCACTCATAAGCGCAATAATGTTAGCGTGCTTCATCATAGATTATTGCTCACATAGCGTAACATTTCGTCTGTAGTGGAGATCGCCTTGGAATTCATTTCATACGCGCGCTGAGTTTCGATCATATTGACGAGCTCTTCCGCTACATTAACATTTGAACTTTCAAGCGAACCCTGTAGCAACGTACCCATCCCTTCCAAACCCGGGTTTGCGATACGCGGTGCGCCGCTGGCGAGCGTTTCTTGAAAAAGGTTGTTGCCGATAGGCTGCAGGCCCGCGACGTTCACAAAATCTGCAAGTTGAATTTGCCCGATATCCTGCGGCGCCACCGCGCCGGGAATCAGCACTGAAACAATTCCGTCAGCACCTATGGTTACACTGCGCACATCCGCAGGGATCGTGATGCCAGGCAATACCGGATAGCCCAATGCCGTCACCAACCGACCCTGCGCATCGACTTGGAAACTACCGTCACGCGTATAATGGGTTGCCCCGTCGGGCATCTGTATTTGCAGAAAGCCTCGCCCCTGAATGGCGACGTCGTAAGCATTCTCGGTGTTTATCAGATTGCCTTGCTGGAATATTTTTTGAGTCGCGACCGTCTTCACGCCACTGCCTAGACTCAATCCCGAAGGCAACATCGTGTTTTCGCTGGTGGGCCCCCCCGCCTGACGCACATTTTGGTATATCAAATCTTCAAACACCGCGCGTCCGCGTTTGAAGCCGGTCGTAGAGACGTTTGCAAGATTGTTCGACACAACCGCCATACGCGTCTGTTGTGAATCCAATCCGGTTTTTGCTATCCAAAGGGCGCGATCCATAAACTCCTCACATAAACAACTGCTGCCGTTGAAACGCTGTACGAACTCGTCGCGATATACGTAACACTAAACTAACTATAGGCAAGCGCCGTACCAGGCGGGTTAGTTATTTATCTTGTTTTCGATAGAAAAAATTGCAAAATTATCCACTATTTCGTGGATTTTTCTAGAAAACACGAAATTCAACTATTGATCAAAATGTAGATAGAGGCTAACTGAATTTTAAAAGCGTCTGTGATGACTGGTCATTTTCTTTCGCCGTCGCCATGGACTTCACTTGCAGCTCATAATGCCGTTGATATTGCACCATTTTTACCAGCGCATCGGCGGGAGTTACGTTGCTCCCTTCTAACGCGCCGGATACGACTGAAACCAGCGTACTTGGCGCGGCATTCTGTCCGTCCCGCGTCCTTATTAGCCCGTCTTCACCTTTTTGCAAATTGTCGGTGTTTGGTTTCACCAATTTTATTCTATCTACCACCACGAGCGCGTTCGCACCCTGCCCTATCGGTTGAATGGCGATGCTGCCGTCGGGCTGAATGATGACATTTTCCGCCGCAGGCAACGCAATCGGCCCGCCGTTGCCGATGACCGGCAACCCGTTGCCGGTAACCAACATACCTAAATTCGTCACCTGAAAATCGCCTGCCCGCGTATAAGCCTCTTCGCCATCGCGTGCCTGCACGGCGATCCAACCGTCGCCTTTAATCGCCACATCTAAATCACGACCGGTATTGATGAGTGGCCCGGCGCGCAGATCCATGCCCGGCCGCTCATCCATCGCATATGCGCGCGTAGGCATGCCGGGCCCGAATACCGGCTGACTACGAAACTGCGCAAGCTCTGCGCGGAAACCCGTCGTAGCGATATTCGATAAATTGTGATTGTTTTGCGCCAACGCCAAAAAACTTTCCTTGGCGCCGCTCATGCCGATATATAGCATTCTATCCATTATTTACGCCTATTCCGTTAATCTGTTTAGCGAATGTTCATCAACGTCTGTGTTAGTTGATCCGCCGTCTGAATCACTTGCGCATTCGCCTGGTAGTTGCGTTGAGCGACAATAAGATTCACTAACTGATCTGCGATTTCCACCGTTGACGATTCCAGCGCACCTGACTGTATCAATCCCAAACTTGCAGTTCCGGGTTGACCTATTACGGTGTCGCCTGCTTCAAAACTCTCTGTCCAAAGTGAATCTCCCTTCTGCCGCAATCCTTGAGGATTGGGTACATTGGCGAGCGCCACCATGCCCAAGCTGGTGCGATTTCCGTTGGTATAGCGCGCAAATACTTGACCGCTGTCTTCAACATCGAATCCGGTGAGGCGACCTGTGGTAAATCCGTCTTGCGACAGCGTGTTTGCCGCGAAATCAGAACCGTATTGCGTCGTCCCACCAAAATCTATTGTCAAATCAATTGGTGCAGAACCCGTGGTGGTGGTGATGGTTGAATAGGCGATTGTGGTGCGCAGCGGTACCGGCGTGGTAGCCGTAGATGTCGAATTGAGGGTGCCGTTGTTATTAAAACTTAACAAGGCCGCATCCGTGGGAGCGCCTTCACCCGTCGCCGATCCAGGGGTATTCGTATTGCTGGGCGGTATCAACGTCCCATCTACATATAAATAGGTCTGCCACGCGTTGTTCACTGGAATTACAGTGTCGCCCACCTTGCGAAAATACATCATCGCGGTGTGCGGCGCGCCGAGTGAATCATAGATCGTCGTCGCGGTAGAGTAATGGTAGGTCGTAGAAAGCAACGGATTAAACCCTGGCGTCGCGCCAACCGTCGTTGAGGTGTAGAGACTTGAACCCGTATAGTCCGCGGCGATGACATTCGCGTCTAGATTAAGGTTTGCGGCGACGGCGGTTGACGCAACGGGCGCACCTATCGTGTTGGACATTTGTAGGTCCGTCAACCGGCCATAGTTAAAAGTCGCTGGCGTAGTGGCCGTCGCCGGGTTCGCGATGGGGAAAATCTGCAATCTTTGGCCGGTTGCATTTTGCACGAACCCGTCGCGATCCAGCCCAAACGTACCATTACGTGTCAGGTAGCGCCCTTTGGAATCCTTGACCACAAAAAAGCCCTGCCCGGTAATCGCGAGATCGGTGGAATTGTCCGTGTATTCGACGTTACCCTGGCTAAAAAGTTGCCGCACGTTATCGGTGCGCACGCCGCTGCCGCTGGTGGTGGCACTGATCGCACCGTAGGCAGAGGCATATACATCGACAAATTCCGCGCGCGACTGTTTGAAGCCGGAAGTATTGGCATTTGCGATATTATTGCCGGTGACACTGAGATCTGTGGATGCGGCATGTAGTCCGCTGAGCGCAATTTTAAACGGCATACCCTACTCCTGATAATAAAAGGTAGTTAC